>DAOWNV010000214.1 GCA_030642405.1 Desulfosarcina sp. | reverse complement strand
TTTTCGTTACGCTTCCTGCTCAGCCTTAAATTGTTCGATCACTTTCGTGGCAATCTGGGCCGGCACTTCATCGTATCGCAAAAACTCCATTGCATACATTCCACGCCCGCCGGTCATGGAACGAAGATCCGGTGCATAGGTCTGGAACTCAGCTAAAGGGACTTCCGCGTTGATCACCTGGTTTTTTCCAGCAGAGTCCATTCCCAACACGCGTCCACGGCGGCTGTTCATATCCCCCATGATGTCACCCATATATTCGTCAGGCGTAGTCACGGTTACTTTCATGACAGGTTCCAGAAGTATCGGTTTGGCCTCTTCACAGGCCTTTTTATAGGCCATGGAACCTGCCACTTTGAATGCCATTTCAGAAGAGTCAACTGCATGGTAGCTGCCATAATCCACTGTGGCGCGAAAGTCCACGCAGGGTGCGCCGATCAGAGTGCCTTTCTGGCAGGCTTCCACAATGCCCTTTTCTACGGCGGGAATATAGTTTTTTGGAATAACCCCACCTACGATGGCATCGACAAACTCAAAACCAGATCCCCGGGGCAACGGTTCCACGACAATCCAGCAATCTCCGTACTGGCCGTGGCCACCGGATTGTTTTTTGTGTTTGCCCTGGACGCGCACCTTTTTTTTGATCGTTTCCCTGTAGGGAATTTTAGGTGTCTGTAGCAGGACTTCCAAATTGTACTTACGTTTGAGTTTTTCGATCGTACTCTCGATGTGGACCTGGCCCAACCCGGAAAGCAGGATCTCTTTTGTTTCCGCGTTTCGTGTTAGATTCAAAGCCGTGTCCTCTTCCAACAACTTTGTGAGCGAGATGTATATTTTATCCTCGTCTCCGGTTGCCTTTGATTCCAGAGCAAATGAGATGAGTTGAGGCATGGGTTCTGCACAGGTGTACCGGATCTTGTTTCCATCATCACATAAAGTGTCACCCGTTTTGGTTTCCTTGAGCTTGGCCACGGCCACTATGGATCCGGGTCCGGCCTCAGTCGCCGGCTTCTGCTCCTTGCCGGCAATGGTGAGCAATTGATTGAAGCGTTCTTTGGTTTCTTTGGTTGAATTGTAGAAATTGCCGTCACTACCAAGTTTCCCGGAAACCACCCTGAAAATAGTCAAACGGCCTGCATATGGATCGGCTACGGTTTTAATGATGAAGGCAGAAAACGGGGCATCGGGATCAGCTGCTCGTTCGATAGCTTCTTCTTTTACAGGATCAATCCCCTCTTTGGGTGGCATTTCAAGCGGAGAAGGGAGGCATTGGACAATAAAATCCATCAACAGGTCCACACCGATATCAGCCGTGGCGGAACCGCAAAGCACCGGAGCAAAGGTGCGGTCCAAGATTCCTTTTTTCAAAGTGTCACGAATTTCCTGATTGGTGATCTCTTCTCCTTCAAGATACCGCTCAATGAGCGCATCATCGGCCTCCGCTACATTCTCGACGAGGTTTTCCCTTTCCGTTTCCACCGTATCCGCCATGTCTGCCGGGATATCGATTTCCTTCGCATTACCGTTATCGTCGTAAGTGTAGGCCTTCATGCCGATCAGGTCAACGACACCTTTGAAATCTTCTTCAGCACCAATGGGAAGTTGAAGGATGATCGGTTTGGGTGTCAGGCATTGGGTAGCATCTTCAACGGTACGGGCGAAATCGGCGCGTTCGCGATCCAATTTATTGATGAAAATTGCACATGGCAATTTGTATTCGGATGCAAAATCGCAGACCTGTTCTGTTTGAACTTTAACGCCGTCAACAGCGTCAACCAGGATGAAAGCAGTATCGGCAGCTTCCATACAGAGTTTTGCATCTGAAATAAAATTCTGGTCACCGGGGGTGTCGATCAGACTGATGGTATACTTTTTCCAAGGAAGTTGAAAAAAACCACTGGAGAGACTTGACTGTCGCTTGAGCTCTTCCGGTTCGAAATCCATCACCGTGTTCCCGTCCTCAACACGTCCAACACGTGTAGTCATTTCAGCTTTGTTTATCATGATTTCAGCAAGGGAAGTTTTTCCCGACCCACCATGAGCAACCAACGCAATATTTCTTAAGGTTTCATTCATTTGGACGACTAAAGCTCCTCTCTCAGTGATATTTTCTGCAGCACCAGCAGATCTTTATTAAAGCTCTATTTAATAGATCGGAAGCCTGAAAAAATCAAGGTTAAAAAATAATCACCTGTTTGCACAAAAACTATGGATATGGTAGAACCGCCACCCAAGTGACTTACACTCATTATTAACGATTGAATAATGTGATCAATAATGACGAAAACCATTATTCAGATATATGAAATTCAGAGCCCGGGTGAAGCAAGACTGCTGATGGAGATGGGAGTGGATTGCGTTGGAAGCGTTATCACATCTTGTGAGGAGCGGCACGATCCAGTCGTAAGGGAAACCGTCTCAATGGTCCGCCGAAAAGGTGGTGTCAGTAGTCTGATTCCTTTGTTCAGCGACCAGGACGCTGTTTTTAACATGATAGACTATTACCAACCCCATATCGTCCATTTTTGTGACACCTTTGCTGAAAAAAAAGGTGATCCCATTGCTGATGCTCTTTCCCTGCAGGCCGCGGTTAAAAAAGAATTCCCCAAGCTTAAAATCATGCGATCCATTCCTATCCCGCAGCCGTTCGCACCGGATGCCGAAGCCATACTTGAGATGGCTGCACGATTGGAACCTGTGACGGACTTTTTTTTAACGGACACGATTATCGTCAGTGGTGGAAAAGAGGAAAACAACGATCAACCGGTGGAAGGGTTTGTCGGAATTACCGGAATAACCTGCGACTGGCAGGTCGCGGCACAATTGGTTGAATGCTCCAGCATCCCGGTCATCCTTGCCGGAGGGATATCTCCGGAAAACGTTGCGGAGGGTATTCAAACAGTGAGGCCGTTCGGTGTGGACAGTTGCACCCGGACAAATGCTTTGGATAAAAATGGACAAACCATCCGCTTTAAAAAGGATGTGAATCGGGTCAGATTATTGGTGGAAAATGTTCGGCGAGCCGATGGCATTGTTTAAGCGATACGATCTGGGCGATCAAATAAAAAAAATAAAAGGATTATAGTCCATGTATGACAGCAGTGACTTACGAAAAGGATTGAAGCTTGAAATCGATGGAGACCCTTACGTGGTCGTTCAGTTCGATTTCGTCAAACCAGGCAAGGGACAGGCGTTGTACAAATGTCGATTGAAAAACATGATTACCGGAGCAAAATTCGATAGGACCTATCGATCCGGAGAAAAATTCAATGAAGCGAATCTGGAAGAGATAGAGATGGAATACCTCTACTTCGATGGAAATGCTTATTGTTTCATGAATACTTCCAACTATGAACAGGATTTTTTGTCTAAGGAGCAGGTAGGGGACGTCAAGGCTTTTCTCAAGGAGAACACGGTTTGTAATGTCCTCATGTTTGAGAATAAAGCACTGGGAATCTCTCTTCCCAACTTTGTCGATCTGACCATCACTGAGGCGGAACCGTGGGCAAAAGGTGACACCGCAGCCGGGTCGACCAAGCCTGCCACTCTGGAAACCGGTCATGTGGTACAGGTGCCTCCGTTCGTCAATGAAGGGGAGAAAATTCGAATTGATACACGAACGGGCCAATATGTGGAGCGTGTGAAAGAATAATTACTATTTGGTGCAGCGTTGGGGTTAACTGAGGACTATGGACGGTCAATACAAATGGAGAGCATCGCGGGAAAATAATCTGCCGGTTTTTACTCTTCCGGCTTGCTGGATTGGGCAACCAGGTATCGTTTGATCCGGTTTCCATCCATTTCCATGATGACAACTTTGTAACCGTCAATGGTAAAGATCTCTTTCTCTTCGGGAATTCGACCGATGTGGTCTAAAATGAACCCGGAAAAAGTGTCGTAATAACTGGATTCGGGAATGCTCATGCCGGTTTTCTCATTGACTTTATCGATGTCGGATTTGCCGAGTACCAGCCACTCCTTGGGGTTTTTTTTGATGATATGAGGCTCTTCTTTGTCCGTTTCGTCACGAATTTCTCCCACCAATTCCTCTAGTGCATCTTCAAGAGTGATCAAACCGGAGACACCACCGTATTCGTCAATAATGATGGCCATATGATTCTTTCTGGCCTTGAACTCGTGTAACAGGCGATCCAGCTTTTTGTTCTCCGGAACAAAATAGGGTGGATGCATAATCGTGCGAATATCCACCGGAGATTCCGAAGTGGCCTGATGCATAAAAATGTTTTTGATGTTCAAAATTCCCACCACATGATCGGTGTCTCCCTCTATCACTGGAATCCGGGTGAAGCCTGAATCTGCGACAACCTTAAGATCGAGAGGCTCATTCACATCCACAACGAACATGTCTGCACGGGGAGTCATAATTTCAGAAGAATTGGTGTCATCCAAATCGAAGATGTTGTGAATCATTTCTCGTTCTTCTTCCTTAATTTCTCCTTGTTCCTCAACCACTTCAACGAAGGTCATCAATTCCTCTTCGGTGGCCGATGGTGTTTTGCTCATCTTTCCTGTGATGCGGGGGATGAAATTCAGAAAAAGAATAATCGGATGAAAGAAAATGGACATCCAGTAAATCGGAAAGATCGTCAATTTGGCTATGAGGATGTTATTCCGTGTGGCAAACGATTTTGGAATGACCTCACCAAAAACAAGGATCAAGAAGGTCATTATACCGGTAGAAAGACCTACCGCATAGTTGGCAGCCATATTGATGGCCAGGGAGGTGGCAAGGGCCGACGCAGCCACATTGACCACATTATTACCGATCAGGATCGTGGTTAAAAGCTTGTGAGGATCATCTTTCATTCGTTTGATCAACTGGTTGGCTCTGTTATTTTCCTTGGCCAGATGTCGTGCACGTGCATGACTGATAGAAAATAGAGCTGTCTCGGCTGATGAAAAAAAGCCGGAAAGGATTAATAAGATGAAAAGGATTGAAGCCTGGGATACAATCATCCGTGGATTCCTTCAACGATAAAATGTTTGGTCGGAATAAAAAGGGTGAACAGGCAAAATAGTAAAACGAGG
>DAOWNV010000029.1 GCA_030642405.1 Desulfosarcina sp. | reverse complement strand
ATGCGGCTGATCCGCAGTCACTCCCAACCGTTTCTTGCGGTCTTTTTCATAATCGGAATAGTTGCCTTCAAACCAGATCACCCGGCTATCTCCCTCAAAAGCCAGGATATGTGTGGCAATACGATCCAAAAACCAGCGATCATGGCTGATGATGACTGCACATCCACCGAAGTTTTCCAGGGCTTCTTCCAGCGCCCGCATGGTGTTCACATCCAAATCGTTTGTGGGTTCGTCCAGCAGCAGCACGTTGGCCCCGGATTTGAGAATACGGGCCAAATGAACCCGATTGCGTTCCCCCCCGGAAAGCATCCCAACTTTTTTCTGTTGATCCGATCCGGAAAAATTGAAACGGGCAACATAAGCCCGTGAGTTAACCTTGCGATCACCTAACGTGATAGTATCCCGGCCATCCGAAATCATTTCCCAGATATTTTTCTCGGGATCCAGCACGTCGCGGCTTTGGTCCACATAAGCCAGGCTCACTGTCTCCCCAATACGAATCGAACCTATGTCCGGCTGATCCTGGCCGGTGATCATGCGAAACAAAGTGGTCTTCCCAGCCCCGTTTGGACCGATGATACCAACGATTCCACCAGGCGGCAAAGAAAACGTCATATCCTCCACCAACAATTTTTCACCGAACCCCTTGCTTACCTTTCCGGCCTGAATCACTACATTTCCCAGCCTGGAACCGGGAGGAATGTAAATTTCCAGCTCTTTGGCTAATCGTTCGCTTTCCTGTCCAAGCAGCTTCTCGTAGGAGGTGATGCGAGCCTTGGCTTTTGCACGACGCCCCTTGGGGGCCATACGAATCCAGTCCAACTCTCTTTTGAGGGTCTTTTGACGTTCACTTTCGGATTTTTCTTCATTGGCCAGGCGAGTTTGCTTCTGCTCCAGCCAGGAGCTGTAGTTGCCTTTCCAGGGAATCCCATGTCCCCGATCCAGTTCCAGAATCCAGCCGGCCACGTTGTCCAAAAAATAACGATCATGGGTAACGGCGATCACGGTTCCGGCATACTGCTGCAAATGCTGCTCCAACCAGGCCACTGATTCTACATCCAGATGGTTGGTAGGCTCGTCGAGCAATAAAATGTCGGGTTTTTTAAGCAGCAACCGGCACAGGGCGACCCGCCGCCGCTCTCCACCGGAAACGACATTCAAAAGGGTATCGCCGGAAGGGCAGCGCAACGCGTCCATGGCCATTTCCAGCCTGGCATCCAGGTCCCATGCGTCTATGGCATCGAGCTTTTCCTGAACTTCCCCTTGCCGCTGAATCAGTTTGTCCATCTCTTCATCTGACATGGGCTCGGCGAACTGCTCATTGATACGGTTGAACGCCTCCATTAGATCGACGGTCTCCTGAACGCCTTCCTTAACCACTTCCAGCACGGTCTTGGTCTCGTCCACCAGCGGCTCCTGCTCCAGAAAACCGATGGTATATCCCTTGGATAAAATAGTCTCGCCATTGAATTCAGTATCCAGGCCCGCCATAATTTTCAACAGGGTACTCTTCCCTGATCCATTCAGACCCAGCACACCGATCTTGGCGCCATGGAAATAGCTCAAGGAAATATCCTTGATGACCGGTTTTTTGTTGTAAAACCTGCTAACACGAAGCATGGAATAGATAACTTTATTTGAATCAATACTCATAAATCGTTATTCCTTGTTATTTCTACCTACCAAGAGACACTCATCATCGAACAATTAAGGCCACTGCCAATACCCATGAGAGCCACGTGATGCCCAGCACGAATCCGACCGGAATCTTCAGCCTGGCTCAGGGTAATTGGAACGGCGGCCGGACCGATATTTCCCAGCGTAGGAAAATTCAGGTGGTGTTTTTCCGGTGTGAGCCCTAGTTTCTCGGTAAGGACGTCCATGTTTCGCCGGCTCACTTGGTGGGGAATGTAAGCGTCGATTTCCGCATCGCTCCAATGGGCCAAGGTGCTGCCGGCATAATCCCAGGTTTTCTTCGCCAATTCCACCCCGAAAATCAGGACTTTGGAAGCGTCGGCCGTCATATAATCCCGCTGCCCGAGGCAGAGACGACAGTGGCGGGTTGATGCCCGAGTGACCGATCCGTTGATCTGATGGTTGAATGTCGAAAGGTCTTTCCGGCAAAGAATCATGGCCACTGCACCTGAACCCAGAGTAAGGGTGGCAAATTGATCCCTGAAAGATTCCGGAGTGGAATCGGGTTGGTTCAATCTCTCTATCGTGGTCTCCACCACCTCACGGGAATTCTCACCATCTACAATGAGCCCGTAATCAATAAAACCGTTGTCAATCATCAAACCCACACTGGACATGGCATTGACGAAACCAAGACAGGCGTTTCCGATATCGTAATTGACACAGTGATCGGCAAGTTCCAAGTTCCCGTGCACCAGGCTCGCCACGGAAGGTTCGATATAGTCTTTGGAGACCGAAGTGCTGATCAAACAGCCTATGGCGTCTCGCGGCACACCGGATTTCTCCAATACCTTTTCAGCAGCCAGGGTTGCGACATCGCTTGCCTGCTGGTCGGCATCCCAAAAACGCCGCTCCCGAATGCCGGTCAGGCCCTGAAGCAGTCCAGGTTTGAGTCCGAACCGGGACATGGGCTCAACAAGCTGGGATTCGATGTCGTCAGTGGTAACCACAGTTAAAGGCAATACACACGCAACCGCCTCAATGGCTACATTATTAAAAAAGATCGGCTTCATGATATTCCTTTCAGCGCAATTCCACCTTCCGGACAACCCATCCGGTCACTAACGCTGCTTTTATATCATGGATAATGTGGTTGGGAAACACCAAAGAACAGCGGCTTCGTCAAAAACCCGATAGCTGTAAAAACCATCTTTTGTGTGCAATCATTAATCAATCTGGAAAACACTACAGTGGTATGCGGCAAAAAAAGCTGCCACATTCACCGGCCGGGGTTACATCCAGCGTTTGCGCCGCTTGTAGGACTTGACTTCCTTGAAGGATTTGCGTCCACCACCCTGGGTAACGCCCATATAAAACTCTTTGACATCCGGGTTGTCCCGAAGCTCTTTGGAGGGACCTTCCAGAACAATTTTCCCGGACTCCATGATGTAGGCGTAGTCGGACATCTGCAATGCGATCTTCGCATTCTGTTCCACCACCAGGATGGTCGTGTCCATCTCCTTGTTAATGGCTTCAATATTTTCAAAAATCTCCTTGACCAACAATGGTGCCAGGCCAAGTGACGGCTCGTCAAGCATGAGCATCGTTGGGGATGCCATCAACGCTCGAGCAATGGCAATCATCTGCTGCTCTCCACCTGAGCAATACCCAGCCAGCCGGTTGATGATCCTGGCCAACCGGGGAAAATGATCGTACATCAGTTTCTGATCCTTGCGGATTGCTTGGCTGCCGTCTTTACGGGTGATGGACCCAACACGTATGTTTTCATCAACAGTGAGGTGCTTGAACACACGACGCCCCTCCGGCACCATGACGGCACCAAGCTTCACCACTTGTGTACCCAGGACATTGGTGATGTCGATTCCTTCGAACTTGACATAGCCGTCCTTGATGAAACCGTTCTCCGGCTTGAGTAAACCGCTTATGGCCCGCAACGTGGTTGTCTTGCCTGCACCGTTGGTACCCAGCAGTGCCACGATGCCCCCTTTGGCGACATTGAAGCTGACGCCGCGCAGGACCTGAATGATATCGTTGTACACCACTTCAATGTTGTTGACTTCGAGCAGGTTTTCCGAATTCTGTTTGTTCATAAGGCAGTTTTCTAATTTCAGGTGGAGACAGCGCGCCTACACCGGATTAACTTGGTCGTAGTGAGAAAATGTTAGACCGGCCCGGATAACCGGGCCGGTTGCAGGCAATTTATTTAATTTTACCGGTGTACTCGGGAATAAACGGTTTGCCTACGGATTTGAACTCACCATTTTTAACAGCATATAGCTGAAGGGTATCAACACCGGCCTTGTCGGTTTTGGAATAGGTCACCGGCCCGACGGTTACGACTGGATAAAAGGCATTTACACCGTTCATGGCCAGCAATTCGTCATAGAGCGCTTCCCTGGTAATTTTTTTACCCCGAGCCTTTGCTCTTAGGATCACTTCGGTAGCAACCTGCGCCATCATTATCCCACCAGAATAATTATGAGATTTTGCGGTCTTTTCATTACGTCCGTATTGTTTTGCTATGGCCAGCTGGGCGTCTGTCCAGACACCCGGCTCGGATGTTATATTGAAGGATGTCGTCCAGTAGAAATTCTCTGCGGCCGGACCGGCCAGGGCAACCAAGTCGTTGCCGCCGGTGTAGTGACATCCAGTAAACGTAATCTTGCCTTTTTCTCCGAAGGTCTTTGCGACCAGACCCAGACGGGAGGCATCTTTCAGCATTGTGGCCACAGGAGACTGGGTGGTTTGGCAGATGATATATTGAACACCCTTTTTGCTAAGTCTTTTCAGCATAGCCGTGTTGTCGAGATCTTTTCCGTGTTCGACAACTACGACAATTTCCATGTCAAGGCCGGCCGCTACTGCTTTTTTAACATCTGCAACCGGGGCTCTACCAAAAGCGGATGAATGAACATACATAGCCACCTTCGGGGTGCCACCCGTGTGATTTTTAACAATGTATTCAGCCAACCCGATAGCCTGGGCCGAGTAGCTGGCAATGGGCAAAAAGATATAATCGGCGTCAACTAAGTTACCGGCATGATAGGATGCCGGCGTGGTGGGTATCTTTTCCTCTTCGATATCTTTTTTCAGGGACTGTGTGCTGTCGGTGGAGTAGTTGAGGTAAAAAACGATACCCTGATCCAAAAAATCTTCAAAATTCCGTTTGGTGTTCTCGGTCTTATACTGGTCGTCTCTAATATCACACTCTAGTTTATCTTCGCCGAGAAGTTTCATATCGTTGACATAACGAAAATAGTCTTTAGCGCCCTTTGACATAGGATCTCCTGCATCAGAGGTCGGTCCGGTAATGGCTAGGCACATGCCCAATTTATATACCATAGCTTCAGCCGCTTCTTTTTTCTCTTCAACCTTAGCCTCTTCTTTTTGGCCGCAGGACACAATGAAAAATGTAGCTACAAACACACTCAACACCAACCATTTCATGTTTTTCATATTCGCTCCTTTAATATGATTGTTGGACTGCCATTTAAAAATTTGATTCTAATTTAACACCAATGCTGAATCGGATTAGCAATTAGTTAAGGATCATTAGTCCTACATGACCTGATGATCAGTAACGGAACGGCCAAAGTTTTGTATATGAGCGTGCAATGCGCCACCAGTTGGCAATACCCCTTGGTTCGAACATTAAAAACAGGACAATCACCAGGCCGAACGACAAGGGTTTCAAGGCAGTAGCCAAGTTCCAATCCGACGGTAGTATCCGGCCGGCATATTCGGCAAAGGATTCCATTTGGAGTTCGAGCGTCATTATTGCAATAGGCCCCCAGAATGATCCGTGAAGCGTTCCCAATCCTCCAACAATGGCCATGGCGAGATAGGTAATCGAGTGATGCAGCGTAAAGGATTCAAAACCGACACCCCTGTACACATAGGCATGCAAAGCTCCAGCGATACCGGCAAAGAAACCGGCCAAACCGAAGGCATAAACCTTGGTCAAACCGGGGTGAATGCCCATGGCATCGGCTGCCCGATCATTGTCCCTTACAGCACCCAGGCAGCGTCCGTATCGGGTCCTTAAAAGGTTGCGCACCATGAAGCCTGAAAGGATCACCACCACGAGAAGCACATAATACCAGAAAAAATAGTGGTCTTTTCTGCCCAGTTTTCCGGTGAACCAGAATACATTGCTGATAGCAATGGTCTGTCCCTGGTTGAAAAATTCCAAAAAATTGATGGTCCACGTAAAGATCATTTGGAAACTCAAGGTGGCCATAGCCAAATAAAGATGTTTCAGCCGCATGGCGGGAAGGCCGACAATGGCCCCAAAAACCGCGCCTGTTAAACCGGATAGAAGTATCAACAGCGGCCACGCATGGGTGATGATAACATGGCTGTCGCCCAGAGTGCGTGCAAAAGAGGCGACTGTGTATGCGCCAACTCCCATGAAAGCAGCATGTCCGATGGAAATCAATCCGGCAAAACCGGTTACAATGTTAAGACCGATAATAGCGACAATGGCGATAAGTATATTGTCTATTACCAGCATGTACTTGTTGCTTAACTTAAAGAGCAGAGGCCAGATAAAAAGCAGGGAAATAAATATGCTGAAAAATGTCCGATCCAGATGCGTAATAAATATTCTCTGCTCGTCCTTGTATGACGTAAAATAGTTACCGGTTGCTAACCAACGATTTGTTGACATGTTCTATACCCGTTCAATTTCATGGATGCCGAAAAGTCCGTGGGGTTTGAAAAGCAAGATGATTAACAAAATGATATAAGGCAATACTTCGGCAGTACCGTTGAGCCCGAAGTTGCCGTCCAGATAACCGCTGGCAAACTGTTGGATAACTCCCATGATGATACCGGCTACCACAGCGCCCAGGATGGAATCCAGCCCGCCCAAAATAACGATTGGAAAAACCGTAATTCCAAATGCCTGCAATGTTTCAAAGTTCAGTCCGGTGATATTCCCAATGATGCCCCCTGCAGCAGCGGCGCTCAACCCGGCCGTGGCCCAGGCAAGACCGAATACCCTGGGGACGGAAATGCCCACTGACATGGAAGCAAACTGGTCATCCGAAACCGCGCGCATAGAGATGCCCACAGTGGATTTTTTAAAAAACCATGAAAACCCTCCGATCATTATAGCTGTTATTATTACACCAACCAGTTGTGTCCAGGAGATGGATACCCCGCCAAAAGAAATTAGTTCTTGAGGTAGAAATTGAGGAAAAGAAAAGTTGACTGAACCGAACGGGGTCAGAAAAATGATGCCGTCTAGTATGGACATCAACCCGATGGTCACCATGATGATCGAGATGATCGGCTCTCCGATCAGTCGCCGGAGAAATATCTTCTCCACGCTCATCGCCAAAAAAAAGGTGATAACCATACTCAACAAAAAGGATAAATAAATTGGTATGCCTACCCACCCGGTTAGAGCATAGGTGATAAATGCGCCGGCGGCAATTATTTGTCCGTGGGCCAGATTGAGCACTTTACTCGATTTGTAGATCAAGACGAATCCCAGGGCCGCTAACGCATAAATTGAGCCCACAACGATACCGCTGACCAAAAGCTGAAAAAAATAACTCATCATAACTCTTCCATCGTATAAAAAGAAATTTTGGTTTTCACAGTTGTCGATTGCCCATCCTGGTATTGGAAGAGGGCTTCGACTTCCTTTTCGCGAATGCCTTCATCATATAGCGCTTCGTACAGAGTTTGATATTTTTCACGTACAAATTGCCTGCGAATCTTTCCGGTTTTGGTAAGTTCGCCGTCATCCATGTCCAATAGTTTGTAAAGAATCGCGAAACGCTTAATTCTGAAATGTTCTTTTTCCGCCCGCAAATTGATCTCCGTCACCTCCCCGTTGATCAGTTCGGCCACTTCTGGTTTGGCCGACAGATCCATGAAGGTGGTATAGGAGATACCACGGTCTTCGGCCCATTTGCCCACCACGATGGGATCGATGTTGATCAGGACGGACACGAAGTCGCGCTTGTCCCCAAAAATCACAGCCTCTTTTATATAGGGGCTGAACTTGAGCTTGTTTTCCAGGTACATGGGGCTGAACATCTGATCCTTGGCGTTGTGCATCACGTCCGACAGGCGGTCAATGACCACCAGGTGGCCGTTCTCATCGATATAGCCGGCATCGCCGGAGTGCAGCCACCCCCCCGCCAGAAGTTCTTCGGTTTTTTCCGGTAGCTTGTAGTAGCCTGGGGTCACAGCAGATGACCGCGAGAGGATTTCTCCCTCTTCCGAAATCTTGCATTCGGTCATGGGCAGGGGTTTACCAACCGTATCGGGGCGGACATCCCCGTCGCGGTGCATGTATGCGATTCCCACGATTTCGGTCTGGCCGTATATCTGCTTCAGGTTTACTCCGATAGCCTGGTAGAAGGTGAACAGCTCAGGCCCCAAAGCGGCGCCGCCCGTGTAGGCCCGCCGCAACCGCAGCAGCCCGATCTGGTTGATCAGCGGGCGGAACATCATCTGGTAGCCCAGCCAGGACTTGAACCTCAGAGTCAGGGGCATGGGCTTACCTGTCATGCGGTAGGTGGCAGCCATTTCGCCGATTTTGATGAAGTAGTTGTACAGCTTTCGGTTGAGCCAATAGGACTCGTTGATTTTGAGCCAGATCTGAGAGCGGATGGTTTCATAGATACGCGGTGAGCCGAACATTAAGTGGGGACCGATCTCCTTGAGATCCTCCATTGCCGTCTCCACGGACTCAGGGAAATTAATGGTGATGCCTGTGGCCATGGCCACCCCGAATGAAGTCTGCTGTTCGCCGATCCAGGCAAAGGGCAGGAAAGAGAGATATTCATCGGTCTCTTCCAATGGGTCCGCCTCAGCTAGTTGAAGCCCCATGCTGATGAAATTCTTGTGGGTCAGCATGGTGCCCTTGGACAATCCAGTGGTGCCGGAGGTCAAGCAGAGGTGGCAAACGTCGTCTGCGCCGCCCTGGTCCACCTGGGATTCAAACAAATCAGGTTGCTGCTCATGGAGCTCTTCGCCCATTTTGTAGACATCCTCGATGAAGGCGAACCAGTCGTCTGATTGATAGTCGCGCATCCCTCTTGGGTCTTCGTAAATGACACGGCTTACGTTGGGTACACTGGCCCGGATTTCGACGATTTTGTCAACCTGCTCCTGGTTGTCACAAAAGACCATGGTGACGTTCATGTACTCCAACAGTTGGGCGATCTCGTCGGACATTGTAGTCTGGTAGATGGCCACCGAAATGCCGCCCACGGCCTGAGCCCCGATGGCGGTGAAGAGCATCTCAGGGATGTTATCCCCGATAAGCGCGATGATATCTTCCTTCTTCAACCCGAGTTGCTGCAGTCCGAGCCCGGTCTTGCGGACATAGTCATAGTAGTCATTCCAAGTATAGCAGCACCAGCGCCCGAAATCCTTCTTCCGCAAGGCCACCTTATCGCCCGTTCGCTTGACACGCCAACGAAGCAATTGCGGAATGGTAAGTGGTTCCAGGTATTTTGTCTGTCTTGTGTCCAATTAATCCTCTCCGATGTACGCCTCAATGACTTTGGGGTTGGAAGCGACTTCTTCAGGTGTCCCCGACCCGATAACCTCACCAAAATCCAGTACGTTGATACGGTCCGAGATGTCCATGACGACCCCAAGATCGTGCTCCACCAGGATCACCGTTGTGTTACGCTCTTTCTTGATGTCCATAATAAACCGGACCACATCTTCTTTTTCCTCAATATTCATGCCCGCCATGGGTTCGTCCAGAAGCAGCAACTGAGGATTCAGGGTCAGGGCACGGGCAACTTCAACCCGTTTTTGGATACCATAAGCCAGGTTGCCTACGATGCTATTACGGTATGGTTCAAGCTCCATGAAATCGATAATCTCCTCCACATAGGCCCTGTTTTCCGCTTCGATGCGGGAGGCTTTGCCTACATAGATCATGGCCTGGAAGAAGTTGTATTTCAAATTGGTGTGGCGGGCCAGCATGAGATTGTCGACCACCGACAGACCGCTGAACAACTCCAGGTTCTGAAACGCCCGCGAGATCCCCAGCTTGGTCACCTGGTGGGGTGAAGAGTGGGTCAGCTGTTTGTTGCCATACATGATCTTTCCGGAGGTCGGATGGTAAAAACCTGAAATGCAGTTTAGCAGGCTGGTCTTTCCGGCGCCATTGGGACCAATGATGGAAGTAATCAGTCCAGGTTCGATGGTAATGGTTACGTTGGAAAGTGCATTGATGCCGCCAAACGTCAGGGTAACATCTGAAATAGTCAAAGATTTCATAGTCTCAGTTGTCAGTTCGGGTTGGGTTTGCCAAACCGGCGCCGGCATCAGATCGAAGCAGTGCCATCCATTCCAGGAAATATACGGCTAAGTTTTTTGTTGCCGTATATATTTTATCATAACTGATATTAAATGAAGAAGATTCATATTTTGCATACTAATCTTATGCAGGATAAGTCAGCACAAGTCAAGAGAAAATCCCAAAAATTTGTTTTATCGTATATGATTCGTCCCGGTGGTGGTCACTTTTTCCCAAAAGCAGCTTTTTAAGCTTTTACAACCATTTCGCTTTTTGTTTTCCCCATTGAATTTATTAGCAATCGACAAAATTTTGACGAACCGAAATGTCAACATTGACAACAACTAAAGGGGCTGATAAGTAATTGGATTTTAATAAAGTTACGAATCCTGTTTTTGGATGACATCGTCTTGAAACCAGACCAAAAGTATTCAGTTACACTTACAATAGTTAATGACTTGGGGTTGCATGCGAGATCCGCAGCCAAACTGGCCAGACTGGCCGAAGAGGCTAAAGGTGATGTCTGGTTAATTAAAAACGGCAATTCGGCGGACGCAGCATCCATGTTGGATATCCTGACACTAAACTGCCCTATGGGAACACAGGTTACCATCAGTATTGACGATGAAGCAGATCAGAAGACACTGGACCGCATCAGTACATTGATTCGTTCCGGATTTGGAGAATAGTGATTCATGAAAAATCAGGAACACCGGGAAATTATTCTTAAAGGGATTGGTGGATCTCCCGGTATTTGCATCGGCAAAGCCTACCTCGTGGAAAAAGAGGGAGTAGACGTAGTAAAACAATACTGGGTTACAGGAGAATCGCTCTCCGCAGAGGTGAACCGATTCAAGACTGCGGTTAAAAAAGCCATGGAAGCGTTACGTCGGATCATTGAGGAGACCCCTGAAGAATTACGTCAGCATACCCAGATTTTGGAGACCCATATGCTGCTTTTGAAAGACAAGATGATCTATGACAAAACTGTTGATCTCATCGAAAAAGAGCGGGTCAATGCAGAATGGGCATTGAAAAAAGTGGTCTCCGTGGTCAAGCCTATGTTCGAAAGCATGTCCGACGATTATCTCAGGCAAAGAGCCGATGACATCACCCATGTGGCCGACCGCATCATGGAAAATCTCACAGGGGCGGACCAGGTGGATATTGCCCGCATCGACAAACGGGTGATAATCGTAGCGCGCGACCTCTCTCCTGCGGAAACCAGCCAAATCCAGTTGGAAAGAATCAAAGGATTCGTCACCAATCGTGGTGGCCGGGCATCCCACACCGGCATTATCGCCCGAACTCTTGAGATCCCCGCCGTATTGGGTGTCGGCAACGCCACGTTGAACATCAAAAACGACGATATTATCGTCGTTGACGGCGAAGTCGGCACCGTTATTGTGAACCCCACGGAACAAACTCTGGTAGCTGTTGAAGAACACATCTTACGATATGAGCATCAAAAAGCCTCAATGGTTAGAAAAAGCCACCTGCCTGCACAAACCAAAGATGCTGTTCTATTCTCCGTCATGGGAAACATCGAGCTTCCCGAAGAAGTTGTATCGGTGCTGGATCACGGTGGTGAAGGGATAGGCCTGTACCGAACCGAATTTCAATATTTGAGCCGTTCTAATTTTCCCAACGAAGAGATGCTATTTGAAAACTATAAAGACGTCATTGATGTCATGGGCGATCGACCCGTTACCATCAGGACCCTGGACATCAACGGCGACAAGGTCGTAAATTATATTCGGGACGACCATGAGTTGAACCCGGCACTGGGTTTGCGTGCCATTCGATATTGCCTTAAAAAACCCGATGTTTTCAAAGCCCAACTTCGGGCCATCCTACGGTCGGCCGTCTCTGGTGACGTTCGGCTTCTTATCCCCATGATATCGGGTATCGACGAGGTCGACCAAACGATTCAGCTTCTTAACGAAGCTGCACAATCCCTGAAAGAACAAAAAATACCCTACAAACGAGATATCCCGCTCGGGATAATGATCGAAGTCCCATCGGCGGTGATGACCGCGGACCTTTTGGCTGAAAAAGTTGATTTTTTCAGTATCGGTACCAATGACCTGATCCAGTACACATTGGCTATCGACCGAGGCAATCGACATGTGGCCCACCTTTACCAACCACTCCACCCGGCTATACTGAGAATGATCAAACAGACCTGTGACGCAGCCCACAAAAATGGAATCAAAACCTACATATGCGGAGAAATGGCAGGAGAGCCATTATATGCACCGATTTTGCTCGGTCTGGGGGTGGATGAATTGAGCATGAATCCCCAATCGATTCCTTTGGTCAAAGAGGCCATTCGGTCCATAGACACGGTGAAGCTCGCAGAACTCATGGAGTCGGTTATGCGCTTGACAACACCCCAAGAGATCGAAGCGCTGGTTAAGAAAAAGTTCGAGGAAAGCATGAACAACAAACAGGAGTCTTAGTCATGGTGGAAAAAAACCACATCAAGATTGTGGCGGAAAACCGTAAAGCCCGCCATGATTACATCATCCATGATAAATATGAAGCGGGAATGGTACTGGCAGGAACGGAGGTGAAATCCTTGAGAATGGGCAAAGCCAACCTGAAGGATTCCTACGCCAGGATAAAAAACGGTGAGGTATATATCCACCAGATGCACATCGGTGTATACCCGTTCGCATATTATGACAATCACAACCCGTTGCGTCCTAGAAAACTCCTCTTGCACCATTACGAGATCAAAAAGCTCTACGGCAAAGTCAATGAAAAAGGCTACTCGCTGATTCCACTGAGGCTCTATTTCAAGGGAGGAAAGGCCAAACTCACCCTGGCACTGGCCAAAGGAAAACAAAGCCATGACAAACGGGAAACCATCCGACGCCGTGATATGAAACGAGAACTGGACAGGGAACGAAAAAACAATCGATAAGGATTGAGGATTAGCTTTATCCAAAAACGGCTGCCGGTACCATGAAGAACAAAAGCGGACCATCAAGAAAAAAGCCCCCGGTGTTTACCGGCCCCCGGGAACGAATCAGCCAGATGCTTGTCCGCATGCGCCAGTTGGAAGGCAACCCGCACACAATTGCGCTGGGTATGGCTGTCGGCATTTTTATCTCCATTACCCCCATCATTCCCTTGCAGACCGTGGTTGCCATTGCTTTGGCCTTTCTGGTCCGGGGCAGCAAGTCGGCGGCCGTTTTGGGCACGTGGTTGAGTAACCCCTTGACCATTCCAGTGGTTTATTATGCCGATTACAAACTGGGTTGCTCTTTGCTGGGATACCGGGCGACGCTCGACCACATCGCCTTCGATTCTTTTTCTCAGCTTATGGAACTGGGCCTTGAGGTAACCTGGGCCATGATTTCCGGCAGCTTGGTCCTTGGGGGACTCCTTGGCGTGATTGCCTATTTTGTCACGTTTCGTGTATTCAGCACATTTCGAAAAAGGTCCTTGGCAACGGAAACTGAATCAGGATCAGAACTATGACATCGCCACGAACCCTTCTGAAGGCGTGGAACATCAAGGCCAAAAAGCAGTTGGGACAAAACTTTCTCAATGACCCAAACGCCGCCCGGGCCATTGTTGAAAAAGCCGAAATCGGCAGTGAGGATGTCGTACTTGAAATCGGCCCGGGCCTGGGTGCCATCACCTCTTTTGCCGCAGCTTCCGCCCACCGGGTAATTGGGGTGGATAAGGACCCTCAAATCATCGCTCTTTTAAAAACCGAACTTCTGGCCGCCGGAATAGATAATGTGGAACTCCGGAGAGGGGACATTTTGAAGGTAAGCTTGGAATCGGTTTCCAATGAGGCTCAAAAACCGCTGGTCGTTTTGGGCAACCTGCCCTACAATATCTCATCCCAGGTCATTGTCCAATTGATCCATTCCAGAGAACACGTCAGCCGTGCGGTGCTCATGCTTCAAAAAGAGATGGCCCGGCGGATCTGTGCAGGCCCCGGATCAAAAACATACGGGCGGCTATCAGTCATGCTGGGATATTGCGCAAAGGCTAGTATCCTGATGCAGGTTCATGCCCGTCAATTCTATCCGGCGCCCAAGGTGGATTCCACCGTGATCGGCATCCGGTTTTCTCATCCCCCACCCTTTGTGGCCGATAACGAAACCCTTTTATTTCAGGTTGTCAAGGCTGCCTTCGGCAAACGTAGAAAAACGATGAGAAATGCCCTTTCCAAAAGCGATTTGAATCTTTCCCCAGCCACCTGCGAACAAATTCTGCATAAAGCAGAGATTGATCCCATGCAGCGAGCAGAGCAGCTTTCGGTGTCTGCATTCGTCAAGTTGAGCAATCGCATTCTCGAACATCGTCAAACCATCGAGGTAGACAGGTAACCGGCAACATTGGTGTAAAATGTCCTTACTCAGCTCTCTTTTATACGACAGATGCATGTCTTCAGTTGAAAAAGCCGGCCTGGAACAATGGCGGAAGGAGCTGGTGCCACAGGTCAGAGGGAGTGTATTGGAGGTTGGCGCCGGGACCGGGGCGAACCTTTTGTACTATCCCAAAAAAGTGATACAACTGGTTTTGTCAGAGCCTGATGCCGGCATGCGCAAACAGATGAAAGCCAAAATAGCCAACGGCAACTTTGGTCAGGTAATCGTTTCATCCGGTACCGCAGAGAAGATCGAGGCGAAAGACGCTTCTTTTGATTTTGTTGTCTCTTCTCTCGTTTTTTGTTCTGTTCCCAGTCTTGATACGGCTCTATTGGAAGTGAAAAGGGTCTTGAAAAAAGGAGGACGCTTTATTTTCCTGGAGCACGTGGCCGCTGAAAAAGGCAGCGAAAGAAGAAGGTGGCAAAACCGAATCAATCCCTTGTGGCGAAAAATCGCAGGGAACTGCCATTTAAACAGAGATACGGAAAAGGCGATTTTGGAAGCCGGTTTCACGATTTCAGAAGTTAGACATGAGCATTTGCACACGATCATGCCTGTGGTGAAGCCCACAATCAGAGGTGTTGCCGTAAAACCATAGGTTCTATGGCATAAACCAAAACGGTTTCCCCTTTGACTGACCATCTGATGTTCACATCATACAAACGAATTCCGAAATCGTTTCGCTCTTGATTTTCCTTCATATAGGCCGGCCTTGGATCGGCTTCCAATACCCGACTTACAAGTTTTGAAAATCCCGGATACCTGCTTTCCTGTCGCTTGCAAGCCTTTTTTGCCGTATCGGAAAATTCGACGGTCAGTGACGGGCAGGGAGGATCTGCGGCAAACCCGCCAACGGCCTCCGGAATGCAGTCAGTATAGGGCAGGTAGGGCTTGATATCCAAGACGGGGGTTTGATCCAACAGATCGACACCGGACAATTCCAATAGGAGCATACCGTTTTGTCTGCGGATGCCATCCAACACCACGGCAGATAAGCCTGTGGAATTAGGTCTGAATCCCGATCTGGTGGCAAAAACGCCGATCCGCCGGTTTCCTCCCAGCCGTGGCGGCCGAACCGTGGGCCGCCATTTCCCCTTTTCGATACCATGAAAAACGAAGACCAGCCATAGATGAGAAAACTTGTCCAAATCATTGAATGCCTCATCCTGGTCGTAAGGCGGTAGAATTTCTAAAACGGCCCGAGCTTCAGACACCAGACGCGGTTGTCTGGGAATTCCGAATTTTTCGGTAAAGCAGGAATGAAGAATGCCAATAGGTTTGAATGTGAAGGTGTTGTCCATAAAAACAGTTTATTAGGGTTCAAGGAGTCCAGGGTGTTGATTACAACACAGCATAGGAACTGATGCATCGCCTGGCTTTGTTCAATAGCATTATCACAATTTGACATTCATTTGAAACTATCACGTGGGTGATACAAATGCGGTTGTCCTACCCTTCCCCCTTGACCTCTCGGCCTTTTGGACCTTATATTCAATCATTGGCTATAAAAATAATAGAAGTTCCGATTCACCATGTCACTATAAACAACAAGGAGATACCCCACCGATGACCCAATGGCACCTCAGTTTCGACGGAAATCAAGTGGGCCCCATGGATCTGTCCGAAGCCATCATTCAGGTTCGACAAAATCCCGACGGTTTTGCATGGCGCGACGGTTTTGCCGAGT
>DAOWNV010000137.1 GCA_030642405.1 Desulfosarcina sp. | reverse complement strand
GCTCTGGCCATATATCCCGAGTCTTCAAGAAAGGAAAGACACAGAAACATAAACCCGATGGGGGGGATAAAGGTCGCCATGGTCTGGATGCCGCCGCCGAGGCCGCCGGCCAGGATAGTGACCAGCAATTCGGGGGTGTGCATGGATTCGAGAAGACTTCCAAAACCGTCCACAAAAATGGCGCCGGCAAAGATGTCAAAAAAGTCAATAAATGCGCCGCCAAGATTAATGGTAAACATGAACATCAGGTACATGGCCACAAGAAAAATAGGGATCCCCAAAATCCGGCTGAGGACCACTCTGTCTATTTTGTCGGACATCGAGTCCGTTATCTGGCCGGCTTTTTTGATCGTATCTTTCGTTAGCCAGTTGATAAATCCATAACGAGCGGAAGCGATGAGAATATCAGCGTCGTCATCAAGCTTATCCTCTATGTATTTTTGTAATTGTTCCGATTTTGAAAGCGTCTCACTGTCAACCATTGCCACTACCGATTCATCATTTTCGAGCAGTTTGAGGGTCATCCAGTTGGCGTCATAGTTGCGGGTATCGGCCACTTTCTGAACAAGAGGCCGCAGTTTGGCCATAGATTCCTGAATTTCAACCGGATAGGAGATATCGGCCGTTGATCGGTTTTTTTCAGGCACAGCTTTGTTTATGGCATCTTTTAACTGGGAGATACCCTGGTTTTTAGAAAGAACCATCGGAACAACCGGGCAGCCAATCTGCTTTGCCAGGCCATCCACGTCGATTTCGATCCGCCGCTCTTTGGCAAGATCCATCATGTTGAGTGCAATTAACAAAGGGGCCCGCATCTCCAGTAGCTGAGCAGTGAGGTAGAGGTTCCTCTCGATATTGGAGGCGTCGACAATATTTACGATGAGATCGGCATCCCCGGAGAGGACATAATCCCTGGCGACCTCTTCATCCACCGACGCTGCGGAAAGGGAATAGATGCCCGGTGTATCAACAACTTCAATCCGATGTTCAGCATACCCGTACGAACCCACCTTGCGGTCCACGGTAACGCCCGGCCAGTTGCCGACCCGTTGTTTGGCCCCGGTCAGGGCGTTGAATAATGTTGTTTTTCCGCAGTTGGGGTTGCCCACCACACCTATGGTATAATCGCTCATTCTTTATACTCCTTCCACAAAAAGCGCCGTTGCTTCATCCTTGCGCAGGCTCAGGTTATAGCCTCGCACCTGAATTTCAACCGGATCACCCATGGGTGCTACCCGATTGATGGTAAATTCCGTCCCCTTGATCAGCCCCATGGCCAATAGCTTTTTTCGGTATGTATCAAATCCCTTTTTATATCCGGTCACCCGGCCGCGATCTCCCACATCCATGTTCGCCAGTGTGCTTGCCATTTTTTTTATTTCTCCTTTATCACGTTTATTTTAAGCGCCATACCACCACCGAGCGCATAACGGTTATTCTCCTTGGAAATCAATACCGCTCCATTGTTTTGGCACTGTACAACCTCAATAACATCGTCTACCTGAATCCCCATGCTGAGCAGTCTTTCCTGGATCTTTCGCCCGCGCCTTACGGATACAATCCGAACCGTTTCACCCTCTCCCGCTATGGCAAGCGGAAAAGACGGTTGGGAGGATTGCATCTTTTTTTTATTCTTTCCTTGTCTCAATCCGACAGAACCTCCTCCTTTGCATTCTATCTAACCTCATGATTATGTGTGTGATGACAGAAATCAATCACCCCAAAGTGTTCCATATAAGTATTATGAAACAACCAAAAAAAGGTGAGATCGGACGTATCACACGCATATGAAACCAAGCCTTCCCTTGCTATGTATTGGTTCCCGAAAACCACAATGAACCTCTTGGTTGGATAGACTGTCCTATTTTTCATAGGAGACCTAACTACCCGGGGCATTTTTTTTTGTCAAGCTTTTTTTTAACCCAATAAAATATGATAAACCCAGGTATTTCAATCTGCGGGTCACGGATTCAAAACTTCGATGCTATCATGTCTTATCAGACAAACGGTGCCACCGCTTACGCAGGGCCGCTGCGGAAAACTTTCCTATACTGTTTTTCTCAAAAAATGAAACAATCTCCGTCGCCATGCCCTGACGCCACAGTTCCTTCAACGTTTCGCCGGCACCGGCATTCAGACACCAATCATGACCGAACTTACGGGTCAGGTACTCATCCAACATCGCTTCACCCAACCATCCCAACAAATAATCAGCACAATAGAACTCGGGAACCAGATCAAAAAGGTGGCTTTCCGGTTGATGATAAAAACCTGTATATGCAGCCATGGTCTCGGCATAAGGGCCACCGTCGGACAGGTCTCCATGGGAAAACATTTCGTACTCGCAAATAAATTTGGCTGCATAGCGTCGAAAAACAGCAAGATCCTTCAGATTTTTATAGTGGTTGATCGTATCGATGACATGCGCGGGTGCCCCCATCACTGTTGAAAGCACTGACTCGGACAGGGCAAGCCGCTGTAAAAGAAAGGCGTATACTTCGGACAGATTGAACGCAGTCGCCAACTCCCGATCCACAACAGGCAGCGCCGGATCGGTGAAGGCTCCCGAAAGCCCATGGCCCAGTTCGTGCCAGAGTGTTTCCACATCGATCCACCCCCCTTCAGGACGTATGAGAATATAGATTTCCTGAGGAATCCTTACCATCAGGGAAATCGCCTGACCGCTTTTCTCCTTTGCCTGTTTGATATCCAGGTGAAGCCCTGGTTGACGTAAGGGATCGATCCCCCAATGCTCAAAAAAAGCCAGCGTGTTTTCAGGATGATCCACCGAACACAAGTGATCCCAAGAGCTCAGGCTCAAAAGGTAAACAGCGTCGAACCGGCTAAGATTATCCATGGAAAGCCCGAATTGATCTCGACTCCACATTTCCATGGCATGAAAATAATAGTATTGCGTCTCTTGAAGAAGCTGTTTCACCAAAACATACAGATGCGAATAGTCAATTCCTTTTTTTTTGCTGCAATAATCGATATAATCGTCAAACCCCAACTCACCTGTCAGGGTATCTTGCATCACGGTCCAATAGTTTACAGCAAAAGGTTTGAGTAATTTACATAAAGGGCCGGTCTCCTGCTGCAATTTTTGACGTTTTAAAAGCGTACTGGATTTCTGACACCATGCGATCACTTCTTGAAAACGAATCTTTTCTCCATCCACGTGAGCGGTGGCACCACGACTCCAGGTCTGCATTTCCGTCTCGTGGGGCATCATTTTTCGCTGAAGATAGTGGTCGATTAAGCCATGACGAATGCGTTTTCGGATTTTGTTATCTGGAAAGCTCGCTGTCTGGGCAATTGTGGCAAGGGAAAGAATTTTTTCATACTCCAAATACATCCGTTCAGGATCACTCTTGGGTAAGTGCCCACGCCAGACCGACAGGACCCGTTTTGACCACCGGATATTCAATGTTCGTATGGCCGCAATCAATCGGTTCTGCTCATTCGTATAGGGACTTCGAGTCACTGTGAAACCTCCAAGGGTTGTTACCGCGTTTGGGATATGGTAAACGAAAAAAAGTTTTCAGTCAGCAACAAGATCGTAATCCTCTGATTTATTTTTGGTAATGAATCCATCATTGAATACGAATAACTATGGATAAAAAAAGTTCACAGGAAGGAAACGATGAGCAACCCTGTTCCCACCCGAGAAGAGACTCTGGACCTGCTTAAGGCCTACAATACCAGCGAAAGCTTGATCAAACACGCCTACGCAGTGGAAGGGGTCATGCGGTACATGGCCGGAAAATACGGCGAGGATGAAGAAGTCTGGGGCATTGTCGGGCTGATCCACGACCTGGACTACGAACAATTCCCGGATCAGCACTGCATCAAAACTGAGGCTATCCTCAGGGAAAACAACTGGCCGGAAAACCTGATTCGCGCCGTCATCAGCCATGGATGGGGAATCTGCACGGATGTGGAACCCAAAACGAAAATGGAAATGGTTCTGTTTGCCATCGACGAACTGACCGGTCTTGTGGCCACTTCGGCTTTGGTACGCCCATCAAAAAGCGTTTTGGACATGAAAGCAAAATCGGTGAAAAAAAAATGGAAGGACAAACGATTTGCCGCCGGTGTGGACCGCTCCATCATTCAAAAAGGGGCCGACATGCTGGGAGTGGAAATCGGTGAATTGATCACCGATACCATCATGGGAATGCGAGAAGTGGCCGAAGAAATCGGCTTGAAAGGAGATGCTTGATATGGAATGCAAAAAAGAACAAAATCTGGAAAAATGCAATTGTTCTTACGAGCCTTGTTCACGCAAGGGCATTTGCTGTGACTGTCTGAAATATCATGTTCAAATGCGACAATTGCCCGCCTGTGTCTTCCCTGACGATGCAGAACGCACCTATGATCGCAGTTACGAGTATTTCGCTCGGTTGGTTCAAGAAAAAGGTGTGTAGCTTTAAAAGGACTGTTACCCACCCTTTGAAAACTTCTTCCTGTATTCAGGTAGCTCAAAAATGGGAGGACGTTCGTGCTGCTCGATAAAATGGACTTCGGGTTGAAATATTTCCCCGACGCGCGTGTATTGAATCATCTCATCGAAGGTCTTTTTATGGTTGTCAAACTTCTTTAACTGATTAGCGCGCCGGATAAATGTTTTGATGACGGCAAAGGCCATCAGGCCCAAAGCCCGCGTATCCTGATTTTTATGCACCCGTCGATCGAGATCGACCTGGGCCATTGCATGCAGACCCCATTTTTCGTAAATGTCGATCAGCATACCCGTTTCCACGCCATAGCCGATATTGAACGGGATTTTTTCAAAAATCTCACGATAACCTGCGTATTCGCCGGACAACGGTTGCAGGAATTGAGTTAATTCCGGCATGAAAATCGAGAAAAGCGGACGGGTTACCAATTCCGTTACACGTCCTCCACCGGTAGAACGCAATTTATTTTCACTGCTTACAATGGGACGTTCATAAAATGCCTTTGTGAAACGAATATTTTCTGAAAACAGCAGAGGGCCCAACAACCCATAAGCAAACCGATGATGAATATTCTTAATATCAGCATCGATGTATACGATGATATCCCCATGCGTCACATACAGCGCTTTCCACAGGTTTTCTCCTTTTCCCTTGAACTTATCCAGATGCGGTAGGATATCGTTGGCCAGGTAAACCTTCACACCGTAAGCTCGTGCAATCTTTCGCGTCTGATCGCTGGAACCGGAATCGATAACGACGATCTCATCAATGAGCGGATAACGCGTCATCAATTCCGATTTTATGATAACGATCTCTTTTGCGATGGTTTTTTCCTCATTCAATGTCGGCAGGCATAGAGAGATGGAAAGCTTTTTCTTCCGTTTCGCTTTCACCGCCTGGTCGATGTCCTTGAATTCACTATGGTGAAATGTGTTCGATTGAATCCAGTCTTTATCCATCACACACCCCATTATCTATAGCCATCAGCAAGGCCACGATTTGCGCGATGCCCTTGAACATTGGATCGATTTCGATCATGGAGTCTTCCTGGTGAAAGTTTTCTCCATGGGTCACACCCAATGTAATCGCCGGGATATTGCGCTGTAAAAAGATAGACAGCGCCGTCTCGCTGGGTTCGCTGACAATTTCCTTATTGATTCGATGTAATATTTTTGAAGCGCACTTGACCAATGGGTGACCGAAAGCCAAACTCGTTGCATTCAGGTTACTGATACGTTTGAGTTTCAATTCAACGGCATACGCGTTGTTTATCCCATAGACGATATCTTGGATGTCGTTATACAAAACCTTTACCATTTTATCGGTATCGCTTCTGATTTCGAAGCCGATCTGCGCATTGTATGCGTCTTTTCCGTGGTTGAACCCTCCGCGAACCTTCCCGATGACGATCTTTGTGCGGGGTTTTTGAGGCAAGCGTAACTTCATAATCTCATTAATCACCTCGTTGATCACCAAAATGGCATTGGGCGGATGATGCTGACCCCAACTGATTTCAGAGGTAATGCTGCAATGAATTTCTCCCCGAATCATGCCGTCGGAATAGTAATTCAGTCGCCCCAGTTTCACGCTTTCCAGACAGATGGCCCCCCGAATCGGCATCTGCCAATTTTTCAATAGCTGTCGTATGCCTTTCAAGTTGCCCCTTCCTAAAGACTGCGTAGGAGCGACCAGCACGATATCTGATTTAAAGCTGAGCCCAAGCTGCTTGAACACTTCCGAAAGAGATGCCAAAACCCCAATTGCCGCCGAGTTGTCCGCTACAGCAATACCACTGATCGTTTTATCTGTCACCACATAATTCAAATTGTCATTGACCTCAGAAAAAGAGTCAAGATGGGCGACAACAAAAATGGACTTCCGGTTTTTCGCTGAACCCCGAATTACACCGATGGGGTTGCCGAAACCATCAATAACACATTCGTCCACCTGAAAATCGGCAAATCGCTCAACCAGGTATTCCGCCCTTCTCTTTTCGTGGAACGTGGGTGCGGGAATCTGTCCGAGAAGAACAATATTGCTGATTATGATTTCACGCATTTTACGTATTCGATCAACAAATGTCGGCAAATCGTCTATATACTTTTCCATATTATTCTTTCGTTTATAGAGTGCTGATTCCATCGATCAACTGATGCAAATCGGTAATAATCAGGTCAGGCCGAAAAACCCGACACCGATCGTCCTCTTCTCTGAGCCGAAGCGATCTTTGATCTCCGGCATAAAGGGCGGTACTGAACCCGACTAACGCGGCCGGCAAGATATCATTGCGCATGTCGTTTCCTACGTATAAAGCGGAATGGATTGAAATACCCATTTCCTCAATCGCCTTTTTTGCCTGCCTGAACATGAACGTAGACGGTTTGGCATGCCCTCCTTGCCAGGAATAAAAAAGCAATCGTTTATCGAATGCCCGACTGACCCGGGATTCACCAAGAAAGTATGAAAGCAGACAAGGGGTGTAAAATTGTGCGTTGGAGATTATACCGGCGGGAATTTCCTTGTCGTTGCAGAACGCAATAAGCGCTTCCAAACCGGGCATTGGATAGGTAGTATTTACGATCAGTTCATATTCTAATGCAAAATCCTCTATCATGGAAGTGTCAGTTGAACCTAACACCAATTTCCAAAGGTGAACAACGTCCACCTCAGGGTAAACGATTCCCTTCCTGCGGGAATCTTCATGGGACCGTTCGACCGCACGCTGCAGTTCTGCGAAGATCTGCTCGGGTGACGATTCAATACCGTATCGCTGCAGCAATTCCTTCACCCCATCTCTTCGTTTCGATAGCTTCTGGTCGAAACCGATCTCGCCCGCCCTGCTGATCAACAAAGTGCCGTATACATCGAAAAGCATGGCCTTGAATCGTTTTAATTTCCTTAATTCCGGTGTTATGCCGGTTGCAATGGGCGCCATGGGGCGGATGTGTTTGTT
>DAOWNV010000048.1 GCA_030642405.1 Desulfosarcina sp. | reverse complement strand
AGATCATGTAGCATTCATTTTCGATTCCATTGCAGTAGCAGAAAAACAGCACGAGAAACGCTATTTAGATCTAAAAGCTAATATCGATGCCGGACGTGTGAATAAAAGAGAAGGTAGTGTCACCTGGCGATGTCGTAACTGTGAGTAGCTGCACGACGGACCCCAGCCCTCCGAAATGTGCCCTGCATGTGCGCATCCACAGGCTCATTTTGAAATTCTGGGTGAAGACTGGTAATATTACGATTAACCTTTCACCTGTTTGTTTTGCTTTATTATGGCAAATATGAATTCTTTTTCGTTGAAATACGGAATTTAGGTTTCAATTCTATCACAAACCAAAAAGGAGAAAAAAATGGCGGAAAGATACGAGGTATACAAGTGCGATCTTTGCGGAAACATCGTTCAAGTCCTTGTGGGCGCCGATGGAGAACTGGTGTGTTGCGAGCAGCCCATGAATCTGTTGAAGGAAAATTCCGTTGATGCGGCAAAAGAAAAACATGTACCCGTAATCGAAAAGATCGAAGGTGGTTACAAGGTTAAAGTAGGTGACGTCCCCCATCCAATGGAAGAGAAACATTGGATCCAATGGATCGAACTGATGGCTGATGGGAAGTCTTACTTCGCATTTCTCGATCCGGGTCAGACTCCGGAAGCCGAATTCAAGGTCGACGCGTCTTCAGTAAATACCAGAGGGTATTGTAACCTTCATGGGTTGTGGAAGGCGTAACACGTGTCGTAAACATGAATGCTGGACGAAGAACGGGAAATGTCGGTGCCCGAAGCTGCCATTTCCCGTTAATTAAAAAACAGCCAGGCTGCAATCTCAAGAGTACGGTATCAGATGAAGCCCTTTTTAGAAGGCTTACACATAGATAAATCCAACTGACAAGGAGGTGTTTTTATGGGTAGCTGGAAGTGTGGAAGTTGTGGATATGAACTCGAGGCTGATGCACCGCCGGAGAAATGTCCTTCCTGCAAAAAAAAATGTGATTTTTTAGACAACACATGCTACACGCCTGATTGCCGGTACGAAGGCAAGGATACTCGAATCAAGTAGTTCCTCATAATGTTCGCATCTATCCAATTTCACTCGTGTTTACTTGTGTTTAACGGTTTGGTGGGGTGCACCGCGTTTGCGATGTAGCCTGATCCGATTATTGACGAAAGGGAATAAAAATGGCAAAAGCGCTTATCGTGCATGCCACACGTACCGGCGAAACCGGGAAAATCGCTGATCTCATCGCTGAAGGAATTCGTTTTTCCGGTCATGAGGCGACAATAGTGAAAATAACCGATATAAAAAAACCAGAGAACCTTAAAGAATACGATGCTGTGATTTTCGGTTCGCCGACCTACCATGGGGAAATGGTTCAAGGGATGAAAACTCTTCTGTTCATGGCCGAAAAAGCTGAACTGGAAAACAGGGTCGGCGGCTCTTTCGGTGCGTTTGGATGGAGTGGAGAAGCACCGGACCGCATTTTTGAAACCATGAAGAACATTTTTAAAATGGATATGGTGAGTATTCCATTGCGCCTCAAGTCGTCCGGTCTGGGTGGTGGGATGACAATGGCCCAGGATTACGGCCGTGAGATTGCTGAGAAACTTACGTAGACGTATTTTATCGTCCTCGTGAACATCTTTACGGGAATCCAAACTCATCAGTTGACTGAAGAAAACGCCAAACCTTCATTTCGTTGGCCCCCCTTTGGCGGGATTGTTATGAGAACAAAAAAAGGAGACCACTATGTCTACGCCCCAACATTGTCCTGGTTATGAAAGCTTTAAAAACCTCAAATCCTTTACCTGCAAATGCCCCGAATGCGGTGAAAGCAAAGAGATCTTTTCCGACGAATTCAACAAAAAACACACCTGCGACAAATGCGGAAAACCAATCGACTTTGACCAATGCACCTTGGATGGTGGCGCCTGATTAGGATTGAGGATGAAATTAATTACCCTTAATTACCCTTAATTACGCCGGGCTTGGGATCGTCTTCAAGGCGTATCAACGATTGCGTCTGTGGCCTTTGATGCAACACGGGAGATCTGCGCAATAGCACGTAACTATGGGTAATTAATAAAATTCACAACCCTTAGCCGGTCAGCCACTCTTACCCATAGCCATTATTCCTGTATTCCTGTGTTTAAGGAGGATATTGTATGGACGTTGTCATGTTATCCCGGCTCCAGTTTGCCGCCGCCACCATGTTTCATTTTCTTTTTGTTCCACTGACTTTGGGGCTTTCCGTTCTGGTGGCCTATATGGAGACCCAATATGTACGCACAGGTGATGAAACCTACCTGCGGATGACCAAGTTCTGGGGAAAGCTGTTTCTCATCAACTTCGCACTTGGTGTCGTAACCGGCATCACACTTGAGTTTCAATTCGGAACAAACTGGTCCCGCTATTCAGTCTACATGGGAGATATATTTGGGTCCCTTTTAGCCATTGAAGCAACGCTTGCGTTCTTTTTGGAATCTACTTTTATCGGTGTTTGGATTTTCGGTTGGAAAAAACTCTCTAAAAAAGCCCACGCCATAGTAATGTGGGTGGTCGCGGCAGCCGGCAACATCTCTGCCGTCTGGATCTTGCTTGCCAACGGATGGATGCAGCACCCGGTAGGCTACACAATTCGGAACGGCAGAGCGGAACTGACCGATTTCCTGGCCGTGGTGACCAACAAGTTCGGTCTGCTGGAAATTGCCCATATGATTCCGTCCGCTTTTGTTCTGGCCGCATTTTTCATTATGGGCATCAGTGCTTGGCACCTGTTAAAAAAACAGCATATCGAGATTTTCACACGTTCTTTCAATATTGGCCTGGTTGTGGGCTTGGTCTCGTCGCTGGTGGTAGCTCTCACCGGTGACCTTCACGCCGTTCACGTCACTGAAACCCAACCTGCCAAACTTGCTGCAATGGAATCCCATTGGGAAACCCAGGCTCAAGCACCCATTTTTCTTGTCGCTCTCCCCGATGAGAAGAACGAGCGTAATAAAATCGAAATCGGCCGACTTCCCGGCCTTTTGAGTTTTTTGGGACATCACGATGTTAATGCCACAGTTACCGGTTTGAAGGATATCCCCAAGGATGAGCGACCACCGGTTTTGCTGACATTTCTCTCCTTTAGAACCATGGTGGCGTTGGGGACCCTGTTTCCTCTGCTTACCATCATCGGATTTATGGTAAGAAAAAACCTGTTAGAATCCCGCTGGTACCTCTGGACCATGCTTTTAGCCATTCCGCTTCCTTACCTGGCCATTGAATTTGGATGGGTACTTGCCGAAGTCGGCCGCCAACCCTGGATCGTATACGGGTTGCTTAAAACCAGTGATGCCGTATCGCCCATCGCCACATCCCAGGTTATGACCTCGCTAGTGGGCTTTATTCTGGTCTACGGTCTGCTGGGAATCACAGGATTTTTCCTGATGGCCAAAGCTGTCGTCGAAGGCCCGAAACTGGAAGCATCAAACGCGTAACTTCTCGTATTTTTGACACATACGACAAGACTCGATTATTTTATAGACGAAAAACGGGGGTATTAAATGGAACTGCAAACCGTATGGTTTTTTATCTGGGGACTACTATGGGCGATCTTCTTCATGACGGACGGATTCGACTTTGGAATTGGCACGCTCTATCCATTTCTCGGCAAATCGGAACGGGATAAAAACGTAATGATCCACGCCGTTGGGCCCTTATGGGACGGAAACGAGGTGTGGCTTATCACTGCCGCCGGGGTTACCTTTGCCGCCTTTCCGATTGTTTATGCAGTGATGTTCTCATCTCTCTATTCAGCTTTGATGCTGATCCTTTTCGCTTTGATTCTGCGCGGTGTGTCCTTTGAGTTCAGGAATCAAGTGGACAATCCGACTTGGAAGAAAGTTTGGGACACATGTATCTTTGTAGGCAGCTTTTTGCCTGCCTTTTTGTTCGGTGTTGCATTTGGCAATATCTTTCAGGGCATACCCATCGATCAGAACGGAGTCTACCATGGCACCCTCTTGACCCTGCTTAATCCCTACGGTCTGTTGACCGGTGTTCTTTTTGTCTGCCTGTTTATAGTCCATGGGGCACTATGGCTCTTGATCAAATCGGACGGTGATCTGGCGGAACGAACCGAAAAGCTGGTCGGGGTGCTTTGGCTTGTACTCACCGGTGTAGCCGTTGTTTTTCTCGGCGCCTCTTACGTCTTTACTCCGCTGTGGAAAAATTACTTCGTAACACCCATCCTGTTTCTCGTACCGGTGATCAGCGTCACTGCCATTTTCGGTATCAAATACTTTTTGACGAAACAGGCTTTTTTCAAAGCATGGGTTGCGTCAGCGCTAACCATCGTTTCATGCACCTTTTTCGGTATAATCGGGCTTTTTCCCAACATGTTTCCCTCCAGCATCGATGCCGAATACAGTCTGACAGCGTTTAACGCTTCATCCAGTCCCTTGACTCTGAAAATCATACTCATTGTCGCACTGCTTTTTGTGCCTATTATAATAGCTTATCAGGCCTGGGCTTACAAGCTGTTCAGTGGAACGGTAACTGATGAGGATCTGGCCCATGATGAGAGCTATTGATAATGAAAACTTTTACAAAAGGTTTTTAAATGATGCGTAACACACTACAAATCGTAGTCGGCTTATCAATTCTTTTTATTTTCACGGCCATTACCGTTGCCGCCAATCGAGGCCCCGGTACAATAGACATCTATGGCGGCAGCAAGGGAAAAGTTCCTTTTCCACACGCTCAGCACCAAGACCGGCTTAAGGACTGTAATGTATGCCACAAAGTTTTCCCTCAAGAAAAAGAAGCCATTAAAAAGATGAAAGCAAAGGGAACGCTGAAGCCGAAAAAAGTGATGAACCTACAGTGCATCAAATGCCATAAGGCAGAAAAAAAGGCAGGCAACCCGTATGGACCGGTTAAATGCTCCACCTGCCATAAAAAGTAGTTGATCGCCTTAAGCTCGTAGCCTGATACCAAATCGCTCATGGCTTGCAGCTGAAAGCTCAATGCGAACACTTAACTTTGAACACTAAACTGGGTATGCAATGCTCGTTTTAGGATTACAGGGAAGCCCACGTAAGGGCGGAAATACCGACACTTTCCTGGCGGCTTTTTTGGAAAAAGCCGGCCAGGCAGGTGCCGTCATAAAAACAGTTCAGGTGGCCAGTGCGGGAATCGCTCCCTGCAAAGGGTGTGGTTACTGCGAAAAACACGGCACCTGTGTCATCACCGATGACACCATGGCCATGGAAGTTTACGGTTTGATGCGGATGGCAGATGTCATTGTTGCTGCGTCTCCGGTCTTCTTTTATGGGATTTCCGCTCAGCTCAAAGGTCTCATCGATCGTAGCCAGACCCTGTGGGCCAGAAAGTATGTATATAAACTCAAAGATCCATTGGCTTCCACAAGAAAGGGAATTTTATTCAGTGTCGGGGCATCCAAAGGGCGCCAACTGTTCGACGGCATCAATCTTACTACAAAATATTTTTTCGATGCTATCGATGCCAAATTCAGCCATTCGATGACCTACCGGGGCATCGAATCAAAAGGCGCCATTCGGAAGGACGAAAATTTTGCTGCAGATATTGACAACGCCGTGGAAACAATTATTTCGCCTCTACTTGCCCGGAGACGTGTCCTTTTCGTTTCCGAAAAAGGTGCATGCCGCGCACCTATGGCAGCGGCCTTGGCCCAACGACAATATGGTGATTACATCCAAACGGATTATGCTTCATTATCACCGGAGTCTGAACTGGCGGCACCAATGATCACTAAAATGGAGCAATGCCGATTGGATTTGACGTATCGAACGCCCCAACAATTGGAAAAGGTGTTGATGGGTACGACACCGGATCTGACAGTTGTAATCGGAGAGGGTATCGATAAAAAAGCATTTCCTGGAAAAAAAAGGATACGATGGCCTTTAGCCGGTGTCTTTACACCGGATGTTGAAATGATGGACCAACTGCATCAAAAAACGAAGAAATTTGTTGATTCGCTTATGCAGCACCTGGACTAATACAAAAAGAGAAGGAAGCGAAAATGGTCGAACCTCACGAAATGTACCAATGCCAGACCACAAACTGCGGTTATATCTACAACCCCGACAAGGGAGATCGTAAAGGGAAAATAGCCAAAGGGACTTTTTTTGAAGATCTACCTGATGATTGGAAGTGTCCCATTTGCGGTGCCGGAAAAAAAATGTTTAAATCGTTGGGATAAACAATTTTTATTAGGCTTTTCCCAACCGGCCGTGGTAGGGATTAGTGACAATACATAAGACTCATTATCATTAACCATTTCAGACATGGAGGAAAAAATGGATAAGTATGTGTGTACGCTCTGCGGTTATGTTTACGACCCTGAAGCAGGCGACCCTGACAATGATGTGGAACCTGGTACCAGCTGGGAAGATGTACCCGACGAGTGGGAATGCCCGGTTTGCGGTGCAGGAAAAGACGACTTCGAAAAAGAAGAATAGTTTCACTTTTCCATCAACCAGTACCAATGCCCTTTTTCTGATTGTGAGAAAAGGGCATCTTGGTTCGTTGACAGTTAAAAGTATTTCGTTCCCGATGAGACCCTTGTTGGGACAAGTTAAAGACGATTACAGGAAAGAAAAAAAATGAAACCGACGAAAATTGCAGAAGGCGTCTACGATGTTGGTGTCCTCGACTGGAATATAAGGGATTTTCATGGCTACTCCACTAACCGCGGAACCAGCTACAATGCCTTTTTGGTAATCGACGAAAAAATAGCCCTCATCGATACGGTAAAGGCGCCTTTCGCCGACCAGTTGATCAGCAACATCTCACAAGTGATCGACCCAAAAAAAATTGATGTGGTGATCAGCAACCACACGGAAATGGATCACACTGGTTCGCTTCCGAGGGTCATGAATTTAATAGGCGAGACCAAGCCCTTATACTGCTCTAAAATGGGAGCAAAAAACCTGGCCGGCCATTTTCCCAATGCCTGGAACTATCATCCGGTAAAAGATGGAGAGGAACTTTCTTTGGGGAAACGGACCCTAACTTTCATGGAGACCCGAATGATCCACTGGCCTGACAGCATGTTTACCTATCTGAATGAGGACCACATCCTCTTTTCCAGTGACGGATTCGGCCAGCATTACGCTGGATTCGAAAAATTTGACGATCAGGCCGATGCCGACCTAATGCCCCAGGCAAAAAAATACTATGCGAATATCCTAATGCTTTATGCTCCACGAATTCTGAAACTGGTGGAAAAAGTAGTGGCATCTGGAATACAGATCGACATGATCTGCCCAGACCACGGTATTCTCTGGCGCAAGGATCCTGGAAAAATCATCAACGCCTATTTGCAATGGAGCCGGCAGGAACCCGAAGAGAAGGCTATCGTTATTTACGATACCATGTGGAAAAGTACGGAAACAATGGCCAACGCCATTGCCGAAGGAATCTCATCCACAGGTGTAAAAGCAAAACCAATCCACCTACGCAGTTCGGACCGTAGTGACATCATGACCGATGTTTTGGACGCCGCTGCCATCGTAGTGGGATCACCCACACTGAACAATCAGATGTTTCCTACGATGGCCGATTTCCTCACCTACATGAAAGGCCTTAAACCGGAAAACAAAATTGGCGGTGCTTTTGGCTCCTACGGCTGGAGTGGGGAATCTGTAAAGCTTGTTGCTGCTGAACTGACGGCGATGAAGTTTAAAATGATTGAATCGGGACCACGGCTGCAATATGTCCCCGATGCACAAGGAATAGAAGCTTGCGCTGCATACGGAAGAAAAATCGGGGAAGCCGTCAAAGCCAAATAGGAAAAGATATTTATCCTGCATAGATGTCAACAACAATGAGAATACCCGTAGTCGATATCTGTTATTGCACCCTGTGCATGAGTTGTGTGGAAGTTTGCCCACAGGTTTTTGTGCAAAACGACACAGGATATATCGAAGTCGCCGAGTTGGCTTTTTATCCGGAACTGGAAGTCAATGAGGCGATTAAATACTGCCCGGAAGATTGCATCAGTTGGGAAGAAAGTTCAACCGACAAAACTTAGGATTGTGAATTTTAAAAATTACCAATCCTTAGGAATCAAACGCTAACGATTGGAAGAGATAAAATGACGAAATGTGCACTGTTCGTTTTCAACGGTGATCCGGTCTGTTTTATTCATGTACTGCTCAACGGACTGGATATGAAGGAAAAAGGTATGGACGCCAGAATCATTGTGGAAGGAGCGGCCACAGCCCTTCTCCCCAAACTGGCCGAGCCGCGAAACCCGCTTAATAAACTGTGGGAAAAAACAAAATCCCTTGGCATCGTGGATGGGGTGTGCAAAGGATGCGCTCATAAAATGGGGACTATTGATGAAGCCAAAAAACAGGATCTGGCACTATTGGACGATATGTCAGGCCATCCTTCCATGTCCCGGTATATGGAAAAAGGGTTTGAAGTAATTTCGTTCTAAATGAGGATCTTCCATGCGCTTCCGCCAACTAAAATCTCGTATCGGACAGCTGCTCCGGCAGGAAGATTTTCAGAGCGCCCTGGCGTCCATCCGGCGCATCCCAGGCCGTCAGGCAGCAAATCCCCTTTTCTCTTTCTTCTACTCCCAGGACGAAGTGGTCCGGTGGCGGGCCATCACAGCCATGGGAGATGTCGTCTACTATCTGGCAGAAGACTCTATGGAATCGGCACGAATAATCGTTCGTCGTCTCATGTGGAACCTTAACGACGAGTCGGGAGGCATCGGCTGGGGATCACCCGAGGCCATGGGGGAAATTACCGCGCGCCATGCCGGTCTGGCCGACGAGTTCTCCAATATTCTCATCTCTTACATTAATCAGGAGGGCAATTTCCTCGAGCATGAAATTCTTCAACGTGGTTCCTTGTGGGGTGTTGGACAATTGGCTCATACCCGACCCAAACCGGCTAAGGCAGCAGCCCCTTTCCTTCCAGCCTTCCTGGAATCTCCTGATCCCTACCTGCGTGGGATCGCCAGCTGGGCGGCCGGCCCCATTATGGACAACACCCTTCGCCCACTTGTGGAAACACTGTTGTCAGACAATGGCTCTCTTCGGATCTACCAGCAAATGAAAATCTCTGAAACTACGGTCGGCAAACTTGCTGATCGTAGCCTGTATGGCAGGTAATCTGAAAACGAATGGAAAACAGTGCCCCCAATCCTAAGGATTGGGTACATAATTGTATCCTTGTAATGAAACAACCTTGCTTATTTCACAATGGTCTCTATTTTCAAATGATACTTTTCGATCTTGGCATGCAGGGTCGGCCGGGAAATACCCAACAGTTTCGCAGCACTTGAACGGTTTCCTCCGGTAAGATTCAACGCTTCTCCCACTATGATGCCGCCAAAATGATCCAGGCAATGCTCGAAAAGGTTGCCTTGCTTTCCCATGGAAAGTTGGCTTCGAATCCAATTCCGTATGTTCTTGTCACAACCGTTTTCGTGAGGATTACCGTTTTGAGTTTTGGAATCACTGCCGGTGACTTGAGTGATGTCCGCAATTGTCAAAGGGGCACCACGGTTAAAAATCAGGGCCTTTTGCATCGTATTGGACAGTTCGCGGATGTTTCCCGGCCAGGGATTGGAGACCAACCTGGATATTGCCTCCTGGGTAATTCCAGGATTTTCGACGCCCAGCTCCGATGAAAAACGGGATAGGAAATAATCGATCAGTAAAGGGATGTCACCGGTGCGTTCCCGCAGGGGCGGCAGCTGGATGGTGATCACTTTAAGCCGGTAATAGAGATCTTCCCGGAAGTGACCTGTCATAATTAATTGTTCCAAGTCCCGGTTGGTTGCGGCAATGATGCGAACATCTACAGGTATGGTATCCCGACCACCTAATCGTTCTATACTCTTTTCTTGAAGCAGACGCAGCATTTTGGCCTGCAGGTTCATGGGCATGTCGCCAATCTCATCCAAAAACACCGTTCCACCATGGGCCTGTTCGATTTTCCCCACACGGCGATGCGTCGCCCCGGTAAAGGCGCCCTTTTCGTAACCGAACAGTTCGCTTTCCAACAATGTGTCGGGAATGGCCACACAATTGATCACCAAAAATGGTTTCTCCGCACGGATACTGTGCTGGTACAAGGCCATAGCTGCGAGTTCTTTTCCTGATCCGGATTCACCTCGAACAAGCACTGTGGCATCCGTGGCCGCCACCCTCCCGATGGCTTTGTACACCTCCTGCATGGCCGGGCTTTTTCCGATGATCGCTTCGCCCTCGGTATGATCCGGCGATCCGTCCATATCTACCACCGAGCTCGTGAATCGCCTAACCTCCAAGGCCTGCTGGATGGTAACGAGGATCTGAGGTATATCGAAGGGCTTGATTACATAGTCGAAGGCACCCATCTTCGTGGCCTTGATGGCTGTTTCCGTGGTGCTAAAGGCCGTCATGATGATTACCGGCAGCTTCCGATCGATACGGTAAATCCGTTCATAGGTCTCCAGACCGTTCATCCCCGGAAGACGAACGTCTAAAACCACGAGATCGGGAAGCGAGTCTTCCAGCATGCGGATTCCTGCTTCACCCGATCCAGCTGTACGGACCTGGTATCCCTCTTCGGTTAGAAGCCGTTTAAAACTCATGCGCAAATTGTCGTCGTCATCAATAATCAATATCGTGCTCATTGCTCGCCTCTTTCTGTGGGCAATACAATGGTAAAAGTCGATCCCTGCCCCTGTTCCGATACAAGGTCAATGTCGCCGCCATGCTCCTTTATGATCCGATGAACGATGCTCAACCCCAAACCGGTGCCTTCTTCCTTGGTAGTAAAAAATGGATTGAACACCTTTTCTGCAGTAGCATGGGACATTCCTGGTCCGTTGTCGGTAACGCGGATGACTGCCTGCGGTCGGCCTGTCGATTCGTTGGACACGGATTCCCGGATATCGATGCACCCCCCTCCGGTCATGGCCTCGCAAGCATTGACAATCAGATTAACAAGGACCTCTTTAAGCTGGTCCGGATCAGCGTCAATGACCGGCAGAGTGCCGTAACGATGGACAGTCGTTTCGACATTGTAGGATTCCAACCGGTATTGCAGTAATTGTAAGGCCGTGTCAACTACCGTCGACGGGCTTACCGGCTGCATCTGCAGTTTTGGCGGCCGTGAAAACTCCAAGAAATTCTGTACAATGGTGTCGACATTACTGATCTCTTCCGAAATGACTTCGAAATCCTCTTTCTGGGTTCCGGAAAGCTTGAGTGAACGATGTAAGGAAAAAAGTCGCATCTTGACAGAGGTGAAAGGGTTGCGAATGCTGTGAGCCATGCCGGCAGCCAATTTACCGACCATTGCCATCTTTTCCGCCTGCAGTAGATTCTCTTGGCTTTTTTTCAATTCAACCTGTGTCTGATCAACGTCTTCGATCAACCCTTGTACGTTATTTTGTAGGGTTTTTACATCGCCGCCGGAAAGTTCGATTTCCTTACGTCGTGTGGTTTCCTGAATCATAGCACGCACTGGATTAAGAATCTGGTCAACCAACAAATAGGCCAGCAGCAGCATCAACAAAATTTGTGTGACAATCACCGCCATGACTGTGTCCCTGAGCCTGGCGGCTTCTGTCAGGGCATTCTGCTTGGCTGTCATAATTGCCTCGGTATGTTCTTGCTTATACTCTTCGCATATTTCCAGTATTGAAAAAAAAAGACCTCGAACCTCCTGGTGCAGCTTGGAGCCGAATTGCAACTCGCCCGCTTTAAAATACTCGATGACCCTGTCTTTATCGCGAATGTAACAATCGTATGCTTCTGCAATCCGGATGATAGTCTTCTTCTGTTCCTTGGTTTGTGCAAGCAGGCGTGCCTGGCCCAGCTGCTCCCTGAACACCTTGCGATACTTTTGCAGTTGGTCCAACCAATCCTGGTTACCGTCGAGAAAGTAATACGACACGAATCCTTTCTGGTTCACCAGGGCAATCTCCAAGGACTCGGCACTTTGAAAAGCCACCAGGTTTTTATCGGTGATTGTACTCAACACCCCTTCGATGCGGTAGGAGTACCAGAACATGACCACAGACCCGGAAAAGGTGACCAGAAAAATCGCAGCAAGATGTATGTATATCCAATATTTCAGACTGATTTTCTTCCAAAGCGCAGCCATTTCTATTTCCCTGATGAAGCTGCCAACGATTGGAAAACAGCGGAGAATACGTCCGTCAATCTCAAAACACCGACTATTTCACTTTCACGAGTTACCAACAGGGATTGTTGGCGCCCCATGATCAAAATATGGATGGCTTCATCCAGGGTCGCATCTTCGTCCAGGCACTCATCCGCTGACAATGTGTGCATAAAATCGCCGGCACTAATTTTCGTGGCTATTTTTCTGAAGTCCTCCAGCGTACCGTCAAAAAGCCTGTAATGGTCAATCATAGAATTAAGAAACATCCGGCTGAAATGACGGAATGAACTACTGCCGGTTTCCCCTTGTATATCCATATATTTCGGTTCAAGGGCTTTCAGTGCGTCGATTTGACTGATTTTACCGACCGGCCGATTAATATCGTCGAGGACCAGAATCGCCCTATGGCGGTATTTGGTATGGTCAAATGCCTGTTGAGCACGCTCAAGGGCGATAATGGCATCGGCAAGGGTTGCATCCTTGGAAACCGTAGCATATTCATCCAATGGTACCATTAAATCTTTGGCCGTGATTTTCTTCATACATAACCCCCTTAAATGTTTCCGCCCCTGCGAAGCAACTGCCTGGCTTCGGCTTCCCTGATGCGCTCATCTTGTTCAGCTTTTTTCTTTTTGGCACCGGCCAAAATGTTTTGCAGGTCCTCAAAATCAGCAGGCTTCAACAAGTAGTCGAAGGCACCCAGCTTCAGACCTTCAATGGCTGTTTCCGTAGAACCATGACCGGTCAACAGAATT
>DAOWNV010000021.1 GCA_030642405.1 Desulfosarcina sp. | reverse complement strand
TTCGCGCAGCCCTGCCGGTGGGTCGCCTTAAATGGATTCGCATCCCTTCCGATCGGTCCCAAAAAGGAGCCACGGCGACCATCTATTTTCGTAGTAATCAACGTTCCGGCCGAGTGATTCAAATGCTCGGCAACCTAGAAACGAAGGGACGGATGGCACGTATCCTTATTTCTGTGAAAGATCCGTTGGGTTTTGTTAAACCGGAGTTCGGCTCTCCTCCGCTTTTAATCGGCGAATATGTCCGGGTGAAGATTCAAGGTAATAGGCTTTCCAGTGTCTATCGTATTCCGCGAAGCGCCCTTCGTGATAACAGTACCGTCTGGTTAGTAGGGTCGGATGACACGTTAAAAATTCAGACGATCAAAACCGTATGGAGGGACGAAGAGATCGTAGTGGTTGAAAATCATTTCTCACCAGGAGATCGCCTGGTGACGTCGGATCTGGCAACACCTGTAAACGGAATGCCGGTAGAAACAGAAAGCAACGACTCTGAGAAAGATTCTTCTTTGGGTAATGGGATAGGCGCACACCATGAATCGTGAGAACCGACAAAATCATTTTCCGGGAGAAAAGAAAGCCAAAGGCCCCATTGCCTGGATGGTCGGCCACAGCGTTGCGGCCAATATTTTGATGCTGTTTTTTCTGATCGGGGGGTTGATTTATGCCGGGCAGATAAAAAAAGAGGTTTTTCCTGATTTCGAACTGAGTTATGTCACGATTCGCCTTCCTTATCCAGGCGCCAGTCCGGAGGAGGTAGAACGCGGTGTCGTTTTGGCCGTGGAAGAGGCGGTCCATGGACTGGATGGCATTAAGGAGATTACCTCCTCGGCGAAGGAAGGATCCGGTACGGTCAGTGTGGAAATTATTGAAGGGAAAAATATCCAACGAATGGCCCAGGATATCCAGGCGGAAGTGGACCGGATCACATCCTTTCCAGAGGAAGCGGAAGCGCCACTGGTTACCATTGCCCAACACAAAAGGTCCGTTGTCGTACTGGCGCTGTACGGCTCACAAAATGCGAAAGTGTTGCGTGAAACGGCAGAACAGGTCAGGGACCGGCTTCTCCAGGCTCCTCAAATCACCCAGATTGAGTTTTCCGGAGCGCGGAATTACGAGATTGATGTCTCCGTACCGCAGGCACAACTGCGCGCCTACGGCCTGACGCTGGAACAGATCGCCGGGACGATCCGCCGGGCAGCGGTGGAACTTCCTGGTGGCGCCATTAAAACAGCAAGCGGTGACATACTTGTCCGTATGAAAGAGCGTCGCGATTATGGTGATGAATTCGGTGCAATCCCCATCATTACCAGCAACGAAGGCACACAAGTGCTGCTATCGGACATCGCTCAGATTACTGATGGATTTGAGGATACGGATAAATATGCTCTGTATAATGGGTATCCTGCCATATTGATAGATGTATACAGGGTGGGCGATCAAACTCCTATCGCCGTTTCTGATGCGGTACGGGAAAAAATGGTTGAGATTAACGCTGACCTTCCACCTGGTCTTTTTCTGGATGCCCGAAATGATCGTTCGGACATTTATCGTCAGCGCATGGAATTGATGGTTAAGAATGGGTATCTGGGCCTTGGACTAGTCTTTATTTTACTGGCCGTTTTTTTGGAACCGCGGCTGGCTTTCTGGGTGAGTTTAGGTATTCCCATTTCCATTATTGGTTCTCTCATTTTTATCCCCATGGCCGATGTGAGCATCAACGTCATCTCGATGTTTGCATTTATTATCACCCTGGGCATTGTTGTGGATGACGCAATTGTCGCTGGTGAAAACATGTTTCACCACCGGCAAAAGGGAGCATCATGGTTAAAGGCTGCGGTGGATGGTACAAAAGAGATCTCGACACCGGTTATCTTCAGTGTGCTTACCAATATTGTGGCTTTTTCCCCGCTGTTTTTCATTTCCGGGATCATGGGGAAAGTGTTCAATCAGATCCCTGTCGTTGTGATCTCTGTTTTTGCCATCTCCCTGGTGGAAAGCCTTCTCATCCTGCCGGCCCACATCGGCCACCAACGCCGAAGTGCTCCTGCCGCGGGTTTGTTCGGTTGGATATTTTTTCAGCAGCGTAGGTTCAGTAAATGGTTTTCCCGCATGATCCTGACCCGCTACGGCCCTTTTTTAGATTGGATTTTAAAAAACAGGTACATTACCGTGAGTTTGGGGATTGCCGTATTGCTGGTTACAATCGGCTATGTAAAAAGCGGACGAATGGGTTTTGTACTGTTTCCCAAAGTGGAATCGGATTTTGCCCTCGCTTCAGCCACCTTACCTTTTGGATCCGCCGTTCAAAAGACGAAAGCGGTCCAGCAACGATTGGTGGAAGCAGCCAAACAGGTCGCTTCCGAAAACGGCGGAGATAAATTGGTGGCGGGTATTTTTGCACAAATTAACGGCAATAAGGCAACTGTTCGGGTTTTTCTCACACCTCCGGACGTTCGCCCCATTTCCACTGCAAAGGTAACTGCTTTATGGCGAAATCGCGTGGGAAGGATTACCGGCCTTGAATCGATAAAATTTGAGTCCGATTCAGGGGGGCCCGGTCACGGCGTCCCGATTTCCGTTGAATTGAGCCATCGCGATACTAAAGTTTTAGATCTGGTAGGCACCAAGGTTGCCGATGCATTGGGATATTTTCCCATCGTTACGGATATTGACGATGGCATTTCACCTGGAAAAAGGCAAATTGATTTCAAGATTCGCCCCGAAGCCCGCAGCCTTGGACTTAGATCCCAGGACATTGCCCGGCAGGTACGCAACGCCTATTACGGGGCAGAAGCGCTTCGGCAGCAAAGGGGGCGCAACGAGGTGCGAGTGATGGTACGTTTGCCGAAAAGCGAGCGTGTATCCGAGCAACAGTTGGAGGACATGATCCTTCGGACACCAGCCGGTACGGAAATCCCTCTGATGGAGGCGTTGACCCTCCACCAAGGTCGGGCCTACACAAGAATCAATAGGAGGAACGGTCGGCGGGTTATAACCGTGACCGCAGACGTCAGACCGCGAAGCCAGGCGGATCAAGTGCTCAAATCACTTTCCGAGGAAACCATGCCATCGCTCCAGGCCGGATATCCGGGGCTGACTTACAGTTTTGAAGGACGCCAGGCAGATCGCCGGGAGAGTATGCAGAGTTTGATACGGGGGCTCATGTTTGCTATTCTGGTAATTTATGCCATGCTGACAATTCCCTTTAACAGTTTTAGTCAACCGTTGATCATCATGCTGGTGATCCCTTTCGGAATCGTCGGTGCCGTGATCGGCCACCTGATCATGGGTTACAGTTTGAGCCTGATGAGCATGTTTGGCGTCGTGGCTCTTTCCGGTGTAGTGATCAACGATTCACTGGTGTTGATCGATTTTGCCAACCGGCAGCAGATCAAAGGTTTGAACCGGCACGATGCAATTCACATTTCCGGTATCAACCGGTTCAGGCCCATTTTGTTAACCACCCTTACCACTTTTGGCGGGCTGACCCCCATGATCTTCGAGACCTCACGCCAGGCCAGGTTCCTCATTCCCATGGCTCTGTCATTGGGGTTCGGGATACTATTTGCCACATTGATCACCTTGCTGTTGGTCCCGTGCCTTTATCTGATCGTAGAGGATTTGCAGCAGGTAATGCGTGTATCGAAAGGGTATCTGTTTGGAGAATGAAAAATCAAGCAGTCTGATATGTTTATCCCAATTTGTTTTTTAGTATTATAAAATATGGATAAAAAAAACACTTTTCAATGCAAACGCTGCGGAACATGCTGTAAAAAGGGCGGTCCGGGGCTGCATCAGGAAGACCGAAACATGGTGGACAGTGGACGGATTCCTGCCCATGCTCTTTTTACCATCCGGCGTGGGGAATTGGTTCGGGACAATGTAAAGGGTGTTTTGGTGCCATTGCGTGAAGAGATGATCAAAGTTAAAGGTACATCCGGTCGATGGACCTGCATGTTTTATGAAGAGGCGTCAAGGGGGTGTGGCATCTATGAAGATCGTCCGCTGGAGTGCCGGGTATTGAATTGCAGGGATACTCGTGAGATTGTGGCGGTTTATGATCGTTTCCGGCTGACACGGAGGTCTTTGCTGGAAAATGTCGATGGCCTTTGGGAACTGATTGCCGATCACGAAAAACGATGCAGCTATGAAAAGATAAAGATGCTGGTGGACCAAGGGTTAGAGAACGAAACCTTGATACGGGAATCCGAGATCCTTGAGATCATGCGGTATGATGCTCACGTCCGCCAACTGACAAAGGAAAAGGGTGGAATGAAGGAAGATCTATTTGAATTTCTTTTTGGACGTCCCTTATCCGATACGATAAAGATGTTCGACCTCCAACTGATGAATAAAGATGGCGCATACTTGCTAACCCCGCGATAAAAGTATCCCATTGAGAACTCCTTCCTACAATTCTTACTTACCCAGATCGTCCACCTGAACATCTTTTCGGTACATTTCCGGGCGACGGTTGGGAAAAAAATATCGCATCCGATGATTGCGTACATGGTCTATTTGATCTGCCTTCAGATCAGCAAGTAACATTCCTGCGCCTCCGGATGGGCGGGCTTCGATGATCTCTCCTGAAGGGGAGATGATCATGGAATTGCCGGGAAAGACCAATCCGTTGCCATTATCTCCGGTCTGATTGCAAGCTACTACAAACAGACCATTGTCATACGCCCGGGCAGGGAGGTGACGCATCCACGACCGATGTTTGTCAATGGCACGGCCCAGCGGTGAGGCGTGCGGGGTGAAAATGATGTCGGTTCCGGCTTTTGCCATCCTTGTAGCAAGCTCTGGGAAATGCGCATCGTAACAGAGCTGGATACCGAACCGGATACCCGACCACTTAAATACGGAAAGGGTATTGCCTGCACAGAAATGTTCAACCTCGGGAGGGGCCAAATGAAGCTTGCGATAGATGGCTGTTTTCCCGTTGGGGGCGATTACCAAATGGCTGGCATAGACCTTTCCCGATTCTCCTTTTTCTGCAAATCCGACCAACAAAACGATTTTCAGATCTTTTGCCAGTAGAATCATCCGGCTTATTTCCCCACCTGTTGCTGAAAAAGCATGGTCGATGATTTCTCTTCGATTACTGTAACCGGTAAGATTCAATTCCGGGAAGCAGACCAATTCCGCGCCTCGGTTTTTAGCTTCAAGGCACCAATACCGGGTCCGTTCAAGGTTCCGTTCAACTTGCCCTACAGGGCACCGGCAAATTACCACAGCTATGCGAATATCTCTCAACATATGTTAATCAACCGAACATCCAGTTTTCTGGTACGTGGGCCGTCGAACTCACAGAAAAAAATTCCCTGCCATGTTCCTAACACCAGCTTCCCTTTTTCCACAGCAACGGTTTCAGACGAACCTATGATGGAAGTTTTTAGATGAGCCGGAGAGTTGCCTTCCAAATGGCTATAAGCTTCCCGCCAGGGCACAATTTTATTCAAAATCATGAGGATGTCTTTGCGTACATCAGGATCGGCACTTTCATTGATGGTGACGGCCGCAGTGGTGTGGGGAACGAAGACCATGCAAAGACCGTCTTGAAAACTATTTTCGGCTACCTGTTGTTGGACCAGATGGGTAACGTCGATCATTTCGGTTTGTGCGCTTGTTTTGACTGTAAGGCGCATATAAGACCTCCAAAAAGCGATGTATTGAAGGTTGGGGGCTATCTAAGACGTGTTGAGGCTTGTAAACTTAGGATTGTTACTTTCATCCCCAATCCCAATTATTTTTAACCATTAGAAAAGAAAAAACCCCACAGAAAAGAAAAAAACCCCACTTTGAAAAAGCGGGGTCTTTTTATTTTCTAAGCTACGAAATAGTTACACACATCCGGTGGGTTTCGGAAGACCCGCCATCTTACAGGCTCCTTTGCCTGGGCTTGATGGGAACAGCTCGTAGATGTGTTTCAGTTTGAAACCGGTTACTTTGGAAAGAACGCGTACCATGGGGGCGATGCCGTTCTTTTCATAATACTCGCGAAGTACGGTAACGACCTTTGTGTGTTCATCGTTCATTTCATCGATACCTTCTTCTTTTTTAACGTACTGGACCCACTCTTCGGACCAGTTGGTGTAATCATCGATAAAACCGTCTTCATCTACCGTAAATGTTTTTCCACCAAATTCGATTGTAGGCATGGTACAAAATCCTCCTTTACATATTTGTTGATATTTCCGGCAAGCTGCCGTTTGAGTTCTTTTGTAGAATCCTGGCTTATTAGCGAATTAGGCACCGCATGTCAACACGAAATAACAAGTAATATTGAGATGCTTAAAACGCTTGGTCGGTTCAATTCCCGTTCACAATCCTTAGTATTCTCTAGGTGTCTTGTTGATCTGGTCCAAAGTAAACACTGGTCCGTCTTTGCACACCAGTTCCTTTCCGATACCACAGCGGCCGCACATGCCGAAGCCGCATTTCATACGGTTTTCCAGACTCATGATGATATGGTCATGTTCGTAACCTAGATTTTCCAGTACAGGCTGAGTAAATTTGATCATGATAGGAGGGCCGCAGACGATGGCATATGTATCATCACCTCCTTGTGGTGCTTTCTGTTCCGTGATGGGGGGCACGAATCCAACATTGTATTTCCAGTCTGGATCGTCCGTCGCATCAACAGTAATGTGCATGTTGATGTCGTCACGCTTTTCCCATTGCACCAATTCATCTTTGTAAAGCAACATGCCGGGGGATCGGGCACCGTAAACAACGTCGATATTGCCGAACTTGGAACGGTTGGCAGGGTCGAGCATATAGACGATGGAAGACCGGAGCGTAGTGAAGGCAAATCCACCACCCACGATGAGGATGTTTTTTTCTTTCAGCAGGTCCCAGGGATACGAGTTCCCAAGGGGTCCTCGAAGGCCCATTATGTCTCCAACTTTCATATTGTGAAGGTGAGTGGTGACCACACCTGCCCGGTTGACGGTAAATTTAACGAACCCTTTTTCAACGGGCGAGGAAGCGATGCCGATAGGAATTTCTCCTTTGCCCGGAATGGAAAGTTCGCCAAACTGACCTGCTCTGTAAGCATATTTTTCTTCGTCCCCTTTGTTGAGAAAGACGAATTTGAAGGTCTTCAAGCTTTTGTCCTCGGCTTCGACGGTGATATCGTCAATGCGGACCGGATAGGGTAAATACGGATTTTCCACGTGTTCCTCCCTAAATAGGGTTTAAGATAACATATCGGGCGAGGCCGGATGAAGAAGGCTGCTTTCACATACCGAAAAGATCGATCACGCAGTCCCAAAATGCTATCTTGAAGTCTTTAAGTCCTTATCAACCCTGTGAAGCGCAAGCATCAGTCGGGTTGAAGCTGTTCATCAATTCGCACACCCGGCGAATGTCGATATTGACCGGGCATTGGCGGACACACCGCCCGCATCCCACGCACATTATGCCTGTGTGATATTTATCTACGAAATATTTAAGCTTGTGCATAAATCGCTGACGGACCCGCTGGGTTTTGGTATCCCTGGGATTATGCCCGGTGGTATGGACGGTGAAAATGGGGAACATGCAGCTGTCCCAGTTTTTCATTCGCACACCGGATTTTCCGTTAACCTCGTCCTGAATGTCGAAACACCAGCAGGTGGGACAGGAAAAAGTGCAGGTGCCGCAGTTTATACAGGCAAATGCCACATCATCCCAAAAGGGTGCACCATGGAGTTCAAGGAGGTCGGTGTCTGCCAGATTATCGGTTTCGATCTTGGAGACTATCCGGTCTTCGGCTGCTTTTTTCCCTGCCTCAAAAGTGGCAGCATCGTCGGACGTCGTCGCCCAACCTGAGGCATCGGCAAAGACCTGGCCCTTGTCGGTCAAGATTTTAGCCAAATAGGCATCGTTTTGCTCCATCACCAGTACGTCCAGCCCTTCTTCATGGTAAGGACCGCACCCGGTACTGGTGCAAAAGCAGGTGGAGAGCGGCGTATCGCAGGCCATACCGATAAAGGTTGTCGCTTCATAGGCCTTGAGCCAATAGGGATCCTTGATATCCGGTGCGTCGAAATTCAGTTTGATCAACTGGGTTGCCTTAGCATCGCAAGGACGGATTCCCACAACAGCGCGGGGCGAATAGTCCTTTCTCACTTCCTTCATGATGTGGTGGTCATCTCGGGTCTCATCCAATGAATATTCGAGCATATCTTCCGACTGTGGAAACAATAGTGCTTTTGGAGATAGGCGCGTGTTGACCATGTTGAGATCGGGCATTTCGCCCTTATCCAGTTCCTCGAACTGGTGCCAGTCCTTTTCTTTTACCGGTCCGAACAACCGGTAGGATTCGGCGGCGGCCGTCAATCCCTTAAGCCAGTCTTTCTTGTCGATTGTAACGAGCGTCATAACGTTACCCTTTTAATCATCTATTTGATAAAAGTTCCCGGATCATTAGTTTGGTAAACATCCAGGGCCGGGCGCTGATCTAGGGAGAGACCGGCTTCCCAGCCGAACTGCTCCTGACAGTCCTTTTCCAGCTTTCTAGTGAGCAGCCTCATGTTGATCCCTACCGGACAGGCCCGTTCGCAGGCACCGCAATCGGTACAGCGACCGGCGCAGTGGTATGCCCGCAAAAAGTGGAATGTACGAACGTCTATGGGATCCTGTCCCTTGCCCATCCATTGGGGTTTGGATTCGTCCACGAAACAGGTGGGGCAGTAACAGAGCGGACATGCATTGCGGCAGGCGTAGCAGCGAATGCACGGTGACAGCAAGTCTTCAAAGAACTGCCACTTATCTTCGCTTTCCATCTCCTCGATTTTTTGGATGTCCGCATAGCGGTCGAGGCTAGTCTGTTCTTCTACCGGATCAGCAACCATTTCATCGTGGATCACAGGATTGCGGTGGATACACAGCGTGCAATTTTGCTGCAGCACCTCGGTTTTTTCGAAAAGGGTCTCCGAATCGGCAGTTTTGACCTTGATGGTGTCGTCTGTCTCTGAAACTTCGAGGATTTCACCTTTCACCATACCGGCAATCTTACGTTTGTCGATCATTCCCGTACAGGGAACGCCAACAATATGCACCTGATCGCGTTTAATCTTGTTTTCGATGATATGGTTGACGATGTTTCGTGAGTCGCATCCTTTGGCGAAAACAGCGATTTTTTCCTTACGATTGGTCAGGTAGTTCGCCAGATTGATGCCACAGTTACTGTCCCAGATAAGTGAGGGGACATCCTCGATGGTGGTGACAAAGCACGGTTCGTTCATCATCGGCATGCTGCCTTTGCGGAAACCGATGACCATTTCCACGGAGCAGTCTTTGAGGAGGCGACTTGCAATGCCCCTCATTTTTTCGGTATATCCTAACATATTAAGCTACCTTCGCCTGTTGTTTGACAAAACGGGTGTTTGGACCCAAAGCACGGACCGCTTCGGTAACCTGTGTCACGACGTCGATAAATTTGGTGGCTTCGGCTGAAGACACCCACGACATGTGCAGACGGTCGCGTTCGATACCCATCATTTCCATAAGATTGGTAAACAGTGCAATTTTTCTTCGGGCGTGGTAATTACCTTCCAGGTAATGGCAGTCGCCGGGATGTCACCCGGAAACCCATACGCCGTCGGCACCGTTGCGCAGCGCAGCTAAAGCAAACTTCGGGCTCATACGACCGGTACAGGGGATGCGGATGACCCTGATGTTGGGGGGGTACTGCATCCGACTGACCCCGGCGAGATCCGCTGCGCCATAACTGCACCAATTGCACAGAAAGGCTACAATTTTCGGTTCCCATTCAGACATTTATTCACTCCTTTGTTCAGGCCCGGTCGATACGGCACAGGGACGCCACCGTCCATACCACCGCCGACCCGGTTTATATTAAATCACGTCGAGCATTGCAAAAATCTGGTTGTTGTCGAATCCGTTGAGGTGGATGGCGCCGGATCGGCACGAGGCTACACAGAGTCCGCAACCTTTGCACAACGCCGCGTTGATCGTAGCTTTTCCGGCAAACATGCGTGCATCTTCGGGAATGAAACCAGGTGCCGAGTAGGGGCAGATGGAGACGCATACCCCGCAGCTGGAACACATTTGCGGGTCCACCGTAGCGATTTCCCCACTTGTAAATATGTTCTCCTGGGCCAGCAGGGTGACTGCCCTTGCCGCCGCCGCCTTGCCTTGGGAAATGGATTCATCAATAGATTTAGGGTAATGGGCCATACCGCAAAGAAAAACACCGTCGGTAGCAAATTCGGAGGGACCCAATTTGGCATGTTTTTCCACGAAAAAGCCATCGTCATTGAGCGGAATCTTGAAGAACTGGGAAAGCTGCTGATCGGCGTATGGTACGATGGCGGATGCCAGTGTCAAAAGATCCGTGGTGATTTCCATAGGCAGGCCCAACACATGATCGGTAACACGAACCGCCAATCGATCGCCGTCTTTCACAACCTGTGGTTTGTTTTCCACATCATACCGAATAAAGATGACACCGGCTTCGCGGGCTTTCTGATACAGGGTTTCCCGTTCGCCGTAGGTACGAATATCACGGTAGAGTATATATACATCGGCATCCTGGTTTCGTTCCTTGATGGCAAGGGCGCTTTCAATGGAATGTGTACAGCAGACCCTTGAACAATAGGGACGCTGGGGTTCACGGGAGCCCACACACTGAATGAACACGGCTGTGTTCAACTTGCCAAAAACGGCGTCGTCCGCCAGCATTTTGCGGTCCAGATCCAGGCTGGTCAGAACACGATCATCTTCCCCATAAAGGTATTCGTTGGGTGTCAGTTCGCCGGCCCCGGTGGCTATTACGGTGACCCCATGTTCGATCTCTACTTTCTTGTTGTCGGCGGCAAAGATGGTTTTGAAATTCCCAACAAACCCTTCCACGCTATCCAGCTCCGCATTCAAGTGTACGGAAAGGCCTTTTTCGGCACTTACCTGAGCAATCAGCTGGGTCAGACCCGACTGGATGTCTTCTCCTTTCCAGGTTCGATACAGGCTGGTTGCCATTCCACCCAGTTGTCCGCTACGTTCCACCAGATGGGTTTCATACCCCTGGCGGGATAGGCTCAGGGCTGCCGTCATACCGGCGATACCGCCGCCTATTACCAGGGTGGTTTGGTCGACATTCAGTTCGCTTTCGACCAGCGGTTGTTTCAAAGCCACCTTGTTGACGGACATTCTCACCAGATCTTTAGCCTTCTGAGTGGCGATGTCGGGGTTGTTTTTGTGGACCCAGGAGTCCTGGTTTCGGATATTGACCATTTCGAACAGGTATTTATTCAGGCCGGCATTGGTCAGGGTCTCCTGAAAAAGAGGCTCGTGAGTTTTGGGCGTACAGGCCGCCACGACAACTCGGTTGAGCTGTTTTTCCTTGATGATTTGGGTCATATTGTCCTGGGTATCCTGGGAGCAGGTGTACATGTTGTCGGTCACGTACTCCACGTATGGCAGGGTCGCCGCATAGTCACGCACGGCGGGTACATCCACGACGCCACTAATATTGATGCCGCAGTTGCAGACAAAGACACCGACACGGGGACGGTCGCCGGTAACACTGACTTCAGGAATCACCTCGGCCGTACGGGTTTGCGTATTCCTTGCCTCGCAGAGCAACTCACCGGCTGCTGCCGCCGAAGCACTGGCGTCCACAACCGCAGTGGGAATATCCTTGGGACCCTGAAAGGCGCCGCAGACGTAAACGCCTGCACGGCTTGTGTCCACTGGTGCAAAGGTTGAGGTATCGCAGAAATTGGCCGGTGTGAGATCCACATCCAGCGATTTTGCCATGGCAACCACTTCCGGTGAGGTTTCCAGTCCAACGGAGAGGACAACCATGTCGAAAACTTCCGTTTTCAACTCACCGCTTTCGACCACATAGCGGATGGACAGATCATCGCTGCCCGGTACGGTGTCGATGGTGTGCACCTTGGACCGCAAAAAGCGGATACCCTGGGCCTTTGCCCCTTCGTAGTATCGTTCGAAGTCCTTTCCGTAAGTTCGCATGTCCATGAAAAAGACCGCGCAGTCCAGATCGTCGCCGGCATGTTCTTTGGCTATAACAGCCTCTTTGATGGCGTACATACAGCAGACCGACGAACAGTATTTGTTGTCACAGCGGTTTTGATCACGGGATCCCACACATTGGAACCAGGCGATCTTTTTAGGATCTTTGTGATCCGAGGGGCGGGCCACATGGCCTTCGGTGGGACCGGAGGCGGAGAGCATCCGCTCGAACTGCATGGAGGTAATAACGTTGGGATTTTTGCCATAGCCGTAGAAATCCAGCTTGGACGGATCGTAGGGGGTAAAGCCCGGGGCCAAAATCACAGACCCCACATTGATGTCCAACAGTTCGCGCTGTTCCAGATGCGTTTCCAGCGTGACCGCTCCTGCGCCGCAAACTTCCACGCATTGATAGCATTCACAACAGTATCCACAGTTCAGGCAGCGGTGTGCCTCAGCCTGACCGTCTTTTTCGGAAAAGCCCAATTCAACTTCGTTGAAATTGCCTTTCCGCGCTTCAGGAGAAAGCTCCTGCACTTTAGCCCGTGCAGCAATCGGTTCATCTTTGGGGACAGGACGATATACCGGTTCCTCCCGTACGATGGGTTCTCGTCCGGCTGTCATATCGACACCGTCCAGGTAACGGACGATGGATTCAGCCGCCTCCTTACCGGCTGCAATAGCGCCGATGGCGACCCATGGGCCGGTCTGCAGGTCTCCACCGGCAAATACGCCTTCCCGACCGGTGGCATAGGTGATGGGATCTACTTCCGTGGTGCTCCAGCGCGTAAACTCCAGTCCGTCCACCTCATCAATGGAGGAAAGATCCGGGCGTTGCCCGATGGCGGGAATCAGCTGATCGATAGCAAAATCGTATTCGCTGCCCGGTACAGGTACGGGGCGGCGACGTCCAGAGGAATCCGGTTCGCCCAATTCCATTCGGATACAGCGAAGTCCGGTTACCTTACCGTCTGTTACCAGAACTTCCTGGGGGGCTGCCAGATAAGTCAGAGATACATTTTCGGTTTCTGCTGCTTGAATTTCCTCTTCCCAAGCCGGCATTTCAGTGCGGGTACGACGGTATATTATCTGTACGCTTTCCGCGCCCAGTCGAACGGCGGAACGGGCTACGTCGATGGCTACGTTACCACCGCCGATAATGGCCACATGTTTGCCGACCGGTGCGCTTCCGGAAAGGTTGACTTCCCGCAAAAAATCGACGCCCTGACGAACGCCTTCGGCCTGTTCCCCGGGAACGCCCAAGGTGATCCCTTTGTGGGCACCCAGGGCCAGATAAACCGCTTTGAACCCCTGGTCGAAAAGGTTATCTATGGTCAGATCGTCACTCAACGGTGTATTGGTCTTCAACTCGACACCCATGTTGGTGATGATTTCGATCTCATTGTCCAAGATTTCAGGAGGGAGCCGATGATCGGGAATACCAACACGAAGCATTCCGCCGGCTTTGGGCAAGGCCTCAAAAATAGTAGACAAAATTCCCTTGCGGGCCAGTTGGTAAGCTGCAGAAAGCCCAGCTGGACCCGAACCGATGATGGCAATCCGTTCATCTCTCGGGTCTATTTTGGGGATTTCGATCTCCCGTGGATCGAACTGATCCGCGGCCAGGCGTTTCAAATCCCGGATGGCCACCGGTTGGTCCACTTCACAGCGGCGGCAGGCATCTTCACAACCGTGGGGGCAGATTCTTCCCAGAACACCGGGAAGAGGAAGGTCTTCCATAATAATCTGCAGGGCTTCTTTGTATTTGCCCTGGCCCACCATCTGCACGTAGCCCTGAACGTTCAGGCCGGCCGGACAGGCCAGACGGCAGGGTGCTTTGTCGACTTTCTGGATGGCGAATGCACCGGGAATGGCCTGAGCGTAGAGCTTGTAGATGGCTTTGCGGTCATTCATTTTCTGATTGTATTCATCAGGCAACACCACTGGACAAGCTTCTGCACAATCGCCGCAGGAGGTGCATTTGAAAGGATCGATATACCGCGGCCCTTTATCTATGGTAACCTTGAAATTGCCTTCGGTGCCCAGGATTTCTTTAACTTCCGCACATGTAATCAGATTGATATTCAGATGCCGGCCGAACTCGACCAGTTTCGGGGAGATGATTCACATGGCACAATCATTGGTGGGAAACGTTTTGTCCAGCTCACTCATCACACCGCCAATAGCAGAGGATTTTTCAACTACATGGACAAGGTATCCCGAATCGGCCAGGTCCAACGCAGCCTGCATTCCGGAAATACCACCGCCGACAACCAAAACGGAACCAATTGCATCTTTCGTCATTGTTCATTCTCCTGATCTCGCTTGATGCGAATGATGTAAAACATCTGAACAAATTAGTAATTTGAGTAAAAATTAAGAGGTTATGTGCGATTTAAACGAAAGGCTTACCTAACCGGACATTATCATTTTGTCAATAAAATTCGCATTTGGATTTTTTCTCGAATCGATAGTGCTTTTTAGAAAACACCCAAAAAATATCACGAAATCAAATGAAAAGAGTTTTTTTAATGACGAGCTCTATCGCACCATGTTAACTTATTACAAGCAATTGACGTGTAAGAAAACCTGTATCTGTGTTATATGTTACCTTAGATAAAGACATGCTCACTTTTCCCCTCCAACCGTCAACAGGATATGTGACTGATGAGTGATAAAGACACTTCGGTAGTGAATATTGCGTTGATTAGCGGAGGAACGTATTGTCGAGACGTTTTGCAGCAAACAACAGTCGATTTTTTACAAGACCATGTCAACTCGAAAATCGTGGCAGTCGCCGAACCGGACGATTTGGCGCCTGGCGCGGCCTTGGCACGGAGACAGGGACTGGATGTCGTATCCGATTATCAGCAGCTTTACGATGACGAGTACGATATCAATCTTTTCATTCTTCTCGACCCCGATCCTGGATTGTTGCAACAGATACTGAAAACCAAGCCGGAATGCCTGAGAGTTCTCGCGTATCAGGGCTTCGATCTGTTCTGGAAAGCGTCCAAATCACGGGAATCCATCCTTAAGCAGAGAACCCAGGAATTGAGGACTGTTTTCAACGGCATCCAGGATTTGATCCTGGTAATTACCCCTGATCAGATCATCGTGGATGCCAACGAAGCCTTTTTACGGCAGATGGGATATAACAGGTGGGAGGTGGTGGGGAAGAAATGTTTTGAAGTCTACCACCAGACCAATCAGTCCTGCTTCGGCAGCGAGAGCGGTTGCCCGCTCAATTCCGTTATCCGAAACCGGGAAGCATCCAATACGATTCGCACCCGTACCGATCCCTTTGGGAAAACCCATTATATGGAGGTCGCAATTTATCCGCTTTGGGAAAAAAGCGGTAAGATTTCGAGGTTTCTTGAGATCAGCCACGATTTCACCGAACGAAAATTGCGGGAAGAGGAGAGCCGGAGGCGTTTGGAACTGATGGTTAAAGAGCGTACCCGTGAGTTGCAGGAGATCCACGCAAAACTGCTTCACAAGGATAAAATGGCCTCTTTGGGCAAGCTGGCAGCTTCGGTCGTTCATGAGATCAACAACCCGATTACCGGCATTTTAAATTTTATTCTGCTCATCAAACGGATTGTAAATGAAGAACAAGAGGATGATAAAGGACGTGAATCCTTCGATCGCTACCTGACACTGATGGAAACTGAGACCCGGCGGATCAGCCGGATTATTTCCAACCTATTGACCTTTTCCCGACAATCCCAGATGGAATTGGGCACGCATGATATCAATCGGTTGATTGAAAAAACCCTTTTGCTGAACGACAATCTGTTAAAAATCCATCATATTCAGGTCAAAAAAAACCTTGATCCCGCACTGCCGCATGTGGACGGCTCAGCTGATCAGCTTCAGCAGGTTTTCATGAATATGGTGTCCAATGCAGCCGAAGCCATGGAGAGCAAGGGTGGGGGAACTCTGTCTGTGGAGACTTGGTGTACCGGTCAAAAAGGTTACGTGTACATCTTATTTGCTGATATCGGAGTTGGGATTTCATCGGAGGAAATGAGCAAATTGTTCGACCCGTTTTATACGACCAAGAAAAAAGGTAAGGGTGTCGGACTCGGACTAAGTGTTGTTTATGGGATTATCAAGGCACATAAAGGGAACATCTCGGTAGAGTCCCTTCCCGGTGAAGGTGCCACATTTACCATACGGTTGCCGCTGACGCCGAAACAGCAAGGTGAAGAACCGGATGTTGTTGCTAATGAGAATAATTGAGCCTAAAAATCGGTAAAAAAAGGAAACGTCTGGAGGGGTGATGAGCAAGACCCGAATCATGGTTGTAGACGACGAATTGATCATTCGAGAGTCTTTGGCTGCATGGCTGGAACGTGACGGGCATCATGTGGAGATGGCGGGCAGCGGAGAAGAGGCCCTGGAGAAACTTGCTGCAGCCCGTTTCGATCTCCTGCTGGTGGATATCAAGATGGAAGGAATGAGCGGGCTTGATTTGCTTAAAGCGGTAAAAGACGATGATCAGGACGCGGCCGTCGTGATGATTACGGCCTACGGTTCCATCTCCACGGCCATTGATGCCATGAAACATGGGGCAACGGAATACCTGTTGAAGCCCTTCGACCCGGAAGAGATTGGTATCCTGATCGAAAAAATCATCGCACGGCAGGCACAGGAAAAGGAGAATCTTTATCTTCGTGAAGAGGTGAAGGCACGTTCCCGATTTGAAAGCATGATTGGGCAATCTCAGGCGATGCAGGAGGTATTCGATTTAATTAACGATGTGGCACCAACGGATTCAACGGTTCTGATTACCGGTGAAACCGGAACCGGCAAAGGATTGGCCGCCAAAGCGATTCATACTTGCAGTAACCGTTGTCAAGGACCTTTTGTAGCGGTCAATTGCGGTGCCATTCCCGAGCAATTGATGGAAAGCGAATTGTTCGGACATCAGAAAGGCGCTTTCACCGACGCCCGTGAAACAAAAAAAGGACGTCTTGAACTGGCTAACGGAGGCACGTTGTTTCTGGATGAGATCGGAGAAATCGGGATGCGAATGCAGATCGATCTTTTGCGTGTGCTGGAGGACCGGGTGTTCTATAGAGTGGGGGGAACAAAACCTCTTGAAGCGGATTTCAGAGTCATTGCCGCAACTAATCGGAATCTTCAAAAGGCCATTGCCGAAGGCGCTTTCCGAGAGGATCTGTTTTACCGCATAAACGTCATTGCCTTTACTATGCCGCAGCTAAGCCATCGCAAGGAAGATATTCCCTTGCTTTGCGATCATTTTTTACGTCGTTATACCCAGGAAACCAATAAGCCGATTCGGCAGATTACAAGGGAAGCCATGGATGAAATGATGCTCTATGACTGGCCGGGAAATATCCGAGAATTGGAAAATGCCATTGAAAGGGCCGTGGTGGTGGGAAAAGG
>DAOWNV010000260.1 GCA_030642405.1 Desulfosarcina sp. | reverse complement strand
GGATGATCATCGAAGCTTTTACATTCCGCAAGGTTACCTGCCTGGGTTTCGTATCGGGAATTCTCGCCGGTTTGGTTGTTATTACACCGGCAGCCGGTGTGGTCCTGCCCTCGGGTGCCCTCATCCTGGGTGCCTTGTCAAGTGTTGCCTGTTATCTGGCCCTGAATATAAAAATGAAATTGGGATACGATGACAGCCTGGATTGTTTCGGTATTCACGGTGTGGGCAGTGGATTAGGCGTGTTGCTGCTCAGCTTTTTCGTTCGTGAAAGCTGGATGGTTGCAGCCAACAACAATATCCCCGGCTGGTCGGTTTGGGATCAGTTTCTGGTTCAGCTCAAGGGAATGGGGGTCACCGTCCTTCTCGCAGCCGTCGGAACCTGGATGATCTGCATGTTGATCGAAAAGACCATCGGCTTTCGCATCGATGAGCAAGGTGAATTGGAAGGCTTGGATAAGTCTTTGCACAGTGAAAACGGATATGGCTTGGTTTTTCCGGAATCCCGGTAAGGATTGGGGACGAAATTAATTAACTGCGCATATTGACGGATGCTGAAGCCGCAGCACCAAAGGAATTTATGCAACCAAAATAGGGGTGGACATGACGATTGGTATGGTTTAGAATTACACTACAAAGTACCATGCCACCAATCCATTGACGAAACGTCTTGTTCCAGCACACGTTATCGAGGAGTCTCATGCCTGAAGAACTGTTCCCCGGTCTTTACTGTATTAGGGTACCGCTTCCCAAAAGCCCACTCAAATACTTGAATTCCTATGTAGTTAAGGGGGATGATAGGACCCTGGTGGTGGATACGGGTTTCAATCATCGTGATTGCCTTGAAGTGATGCAGGCCGGTCTGGCCGAACTGAACATTGATCCTTACCGCACCGATTATTTCATAACTCACCTGCATGCTGACCATTTCGGTCTGGTCCACAGGCTGGCGAGCAAGACAAGCCGAATTTACTTCAACCGGCCGGACAGCGAGCTGATCGAATCGTGGGAGGGGTTTGGTCCCATGATTGCCTATGCAGGCCGAAACGGATTTCCGGAAGATGAACTGCGTTCGGCTTTGGAAAACCACCCCGGTCACAAACACGGATCCGAATGGGTTCCAAAACTCAACATTATTAATGACGGAGACATTTTCAGGATTGGTCCATACCGGTTCGCCTGCATCCTGACTCCCGGCCACTCCACCGGGCACATGTGCCTCTTCGATTCGTCCCACAAGATACTCATTGCCGGTGACCACCTGCTAATTGACATCACACCGAACATTCAGTGCTGGTCCGACGACCAGAATCCCCTTGGACAATATCTGGCCAGCCTGGAACGGGTGCGCGAGCTGGATGTGGCCCATGTGCTTCCAGGGCACCGGCGCCGGTTCAGCGATCATCGGCGTCGTATCGACGAACTGCTGCAACACCATGAAGATCGTTTGGCCGAGACTCTCGCTATTTTGAGAAGTGGCTCCAAAAACGCCTATGATGTGGCTTCACAGATGAAATGGGATATCCGCAGTGACTCTTGGGCCGAGTGCCCGGTGACGCAGCGTTGGTTTGCCACCGGCGAGGTGATTTCCCATTTACGCCTCCTCGAGGAACAGGGCCGGATCGTTCGGCGCAGAGGTAGTAACCCTACCACCTTTTATCTATCCAATCCATAGGCAACGGCTGCAATTCGGCATGACGTCTGTCTTATGGAGATTGCGGCCCAAGGGCGAAAATTGTTTGGAACTCGTAGGCTTTATATTGAGAGGGAAACGAATGTCTCTAACCAGATCAGAAATTGTACAATGTTTTGAAGAAGTAGTGATGAATCGTCGCTCTGTTAGAGGGTTTAAACCGGATCGAATTGATCCGGAAGTGTTAACCAGAATTTTTGAACTGGCTCAGCGCGCACCTTCCAATTGCAATACACAACCCTGGCAGGTACATGTGGTAAGTGGTGAGCCACTGGAAAAACTTCGACAAGCTATGCCTGCGAACTTCATCCAGGGTAAGGTTACCATTGATTATCCCTACGAACCAAAATATCACGGTGTTTATAAAGACCGACAATATGATGCTGCCGATCAAATGTATAGTTCTATGAATATAGAGCGATCTGATAAAGATGCCCGTGCTGAAGTTTTTATGCGTAATTTCACCTTTTTTGGTGCGCAACACGTGGCATTTTTATTCCTGCCTGATGATTTTGGTTTGCGGGAAGCGATCGATGTAGGTATGTATGCACAAAATTTAATGTTGACGCTGACAGCATTTGGAATGGCAAGCTGTCCGCAAACCTCGTTAAGTTTTCATGCGGATATGGTGAGAGAAGTACTGGAAATAGATCTCAGCTCCAAACTGTTATTCGGGATTTCTTTTGGATATGAAAATACTGAAGACCCAATAAACAATACCCGTATGGGTAGAGGCGAGTTGAATGAAACTACGGTTTTTCACCGCTGACCAAAGAACGTGAGATGGCTCCATCATTATCTGAAACGTATCGCCCTTACCTTCTCCGGGGGGACAATAACAAAGGTGCCCGCACGTTTGTCTGATTCATCATTTAAAATCAGGAAGGGAGGTCAAGTGAGGGTCATCTCGATTGGTCTTGTCTTGATTCTGTCGATTTGTTCGTCTGCATGGGGTATGGAGCGTTTCGAAATTGTCACCACCTATGAACTGAAACAGCTACTGGATGATCGTGAGGCGGGCATTGTCGACTTTATTCTGGTAAACGCCTTGGATGCCTTGATCTACGAGCATCATCATATCCCAGGCTCCATTAATCTTCCCCTGCATCGGGTATCGGATGCCCTGTCCGTGTTGGGTAAACCCAAAGACCGGATGATCATCATTTACTGAATGGGGTACCGGTGAGTCTACGCCTATAAGACGGCAGTTGCCGTTAAAAATTTGGGATACAGCCGCATCAAGATATATAATGGTGGTATCAAGGACTGGGTGAAGAGTGGATATCCCCTGGCTTCCATCCACCCACTGCCGGAAACCGAACACCGTTTCCTCTCTACTGACGAATTACTGAAATTGGTTCAACAAGCCGATACCAAAGGTTGTAAAAATAAAGATGGATCGGCAATACTGACCATTTTGGATTTTCGCAATGTCGATCATTTGTCCCGTGATAATCTTCCGCCCCTAATCCTGTCCAACTGCAAAACCGTTTTTTTAAAACTGGATGATATTCGCCGGCCGGATGTGCGTCGACAGATTCCAGACAGCGGCACGGTAGTCACGGTAACCGAAACGGGAAATCGTGACATTTTCATCCAACGATATCTTTCCCAGTTTGGTTTTTCCAACCTGCAAGAACTCCAATTCGGTATGCGTGGATGGTTGAAACTGAGATATCCGATTCAAGAGAGGGATTAGGTTTTAATCGACGCGTTCCACAAAGGGGAATGTTCCATGTTCCTAACATCGCTTCGATCCATCAGTTACATCTTTTTTGGTGCAATTGTCCTCCAATTGTTTGCCGTCATGGCAGGTTTTTACTATCAAAACCAAGGCGATCGGTTAAAAGATTCTTACCTGGCGACCATTAAAACGGAAATCGTTTTTTTGCAAACCATCGCACAGGAAACCAACGGTCCAATTTCCTTGGCCTCGGACATCTTTGTTGAAGAGCGGTACCAACCTGTTATCCATGTAATCGAATCAGAGAACTTACACCTGAACACCGCTCTGCTTACCCATCGGGTGAAATTGATGGGAGAACTTAATATAATCAAACAGGAACAGGAACAATTACATCACCATCTCAACAGTCTTTTGCCCAATTTATCCACCGGTGTTCGGTACATTAATGACCACCATATCGCCTACCTGAAAAATCTACTGCAAAGGGGGAAATTGGTGCAGGATTACGACACCGGGGAATCATTCGAACGATCACCGGTTCGCTCCGCCTCAGAACTGGATATGATCCATGCGGCCACCGCCATACAATTCCGGATGCTGGAAACCTTTGAGGTCTTTTCCCGCCTGCAAGGAGGCTACTCTCCCAAAGCCGTTTTGGAGGATTTTACCCATCACATTAACGCCTTTTACGCTGCCATCAACACATTTGAGGATTATTCTCTGGACGCCCAGGATGGCCTGCTCGTGGAAGAGTTG
>DAOWNV010000220.1 GCA_030642405.1 Desulfosarcina sp. | reverse complement strand
GTGCTCTTTCCACCCCGTCGTTCCATCCGAGTAGCGGGTAACAATATTGTGAGAACGCTGTTGATCGAACAACTTCCGGGTTCGGGTGTAGAGAGAGTAGATCCTTTCCACAGTATAAACCCGAAAGGCGATATGAGCAAGGACGGCAGCTTGATAGCCGGAGCCGGTTCCAATCTCCAGTACACGGTCTTCGGGTGTTAGCTGGAGAGCCTGGGTCATTTCAGCAACTATATAAGGCTGGGATATGGTTTGCTGCTCACCGATGGGAAGGGGAAAATCTCCATATGCCTGATCCATCATGGCTTCGCTGACAAACAGATGTCTGGGAACCGTACGCATGGCCGACAACACCCGTGGATCGCTGATTCCCCTGGCAATGATCTGTTTGGTGACCATTTCATTTCTCAGGCGCTGGTATTTCATATTTTGTAAATAACTCTTTTTTCCGTAATAATAATATCCACATGCTTATCATGGGATTCCATGGGCACCTGGGGAACCAGCTGATCCTCGAAAACCAGTCCAACTTTGCGTGTGGTCATGGGAAACTTCGGGATAATTCTGTCATAGTACCCCTCACCTGAGCCGATCCGCCCCCCTTTTTCATCCATGGCAATCCCAGGTATGATAGCAATGTCGATACAATCGAAAGGAACAACCTTGCACTTGGCCGCATTCGGCTCAAGAAAACCGCGCGGGCCGGTCACCAAATCTTTTCCCGGATTATCGACTTTCATGGGTTTCATGACGAACTTCGTTGGTTCGAAAGCGGGCAGCACCACGATCTTACCGAACTCGAAGGCCCGTTTAATAATGTCCTTGGTTTCGACCTCATTCATACCGTTGATATAGAGCATTACAATTTTCGATTCGAGAAAATTGGCGAATTCAAAAAGCCGATTTTCAATGGTGCGCGTATTATCCCGGCGCACCGCATCGGGAAGCGAATCGATCGCCATTGATATCTCATTTCTAATTTCATGCTTTTTTTCTCGAACTTCATCCATTCTGATCTCCACCTTTCGGTTCTCTTCCTCTACGGTTCAACCCACAATCATCATTGACTAATCGAACCACTTGGGATAGGATTTTGTCTGATAATGCCTTCGGTGTTCGCCTTTCATCAGTATAGCCGTTAACTACCCTGAAACCGACACCAGCACCTTTAAATCGAACGGAAGGTACAGTTTACACACAATTTTTTAGTATAAGGATATTTATGCTGGAAATCAAGCTTGTCAGAGAAAATTTGGAACGTGTTAAAACCGCCATGGAAAATCGTGGCACAGCTATTGACTGGAACGCTTTTCTGAAACACGACTCCCGTCGGAAAAAAGTTCTTTCCGAGTTGGAAGAACTTCGCCGTCAACGAAACCGTGTATCCGACCAGGTTGCCGAAATGAAACGCAACGGTGAGAATGCCGACTCGATTATTGAAAAGATGCGGGATGTCTCTACAACAATCAGAGGCCTGGAAAAAGAACTAAGTGAATACGAAGCGGCCATTGACGAAATGGTGATGACCATACCCAATATCCCCCACGACACAGTTCCGGTCGGTAAGGATGAAACGGACAACCCCGTTGTTAACTTAGTTGGAGAACCACCCAGCTTCGACCATAAACCGCTTCCCCATTGGACAATCGGAGAGCAACTCGGGATTCTCGATTTTGCCCGTGCCGCCAAAATCACAGGTGCTCGATTTCCCCTCTACCTCGGTGCTGGAGCCGGACTGGAACGGGCGCTGATCAATTTCATGCTGGATCTGCATACACAAGAGCATGGGTATCGAGAGGTTCTGCCACCCTTTATCGTCAACCGTCACACTATGACGGGCACCGGCCAACTTCCAAAATTCGAGGAAGATCTATTTAAACTGGAAGGATTGGACTATTTTCTCATTCCTACTGCTGAAGTCCCGGTTACGAACATCCATCAAGGAGAAGTAATCGATGCCTCCCGTCTCCCCATCGCCTATACGACATGTACACCATGCTTTCGTTCAGAAGCCGGTTCCTATGGCAAGGATACGCGAGGATTAATTCGACAGCATCAATTTAACAAGGTGGAGCTGGTAAAATTTTCAAGACCGGAGACATCTTACGACGAACTGGAGTCCTTGTTGGATAATGCTGAAACCGTTCTCAACCGCCTCGAACTCCCCTACCGTGTAATCACCTTATGCACGGGAGACATCGGCTTCTCGGCAGCAAAAACCTATGATATCGAGGTTTGGATGCCGTCCCAGGACGTCTACAGAGAAATTTCGTCATGCAGCAACTTCGAAGATTTCCAGGCGCGCAGGGCCAACATCCGTTTCAAAGAAAAAGGGAAAAAGGGTACTCGGTTGGTTCATACTCTCAACGGCAGCGGGCTTGCTGTGGGACGTACACTGGCGGCCCTGCTTGAAAACTTTCAACAGCCGGACGGCAGCGTTGCGATTCCAAAAGCGCTTCAACCGTATCTGGGGGGGCTGAAAAGAATCGAATCTTACTGATTGAAAATCGGGAAGAAAGAAACTGTGAGAAAAGACCAAATAATGATAAAATACCTCTATTATTTCCATTGGAATCGTACAAAACGAACCTTTTGGCCTATTTCGGCACTCATTTTCCTTCTTATCTCCACCAACACCCAAGCCGCCATGTTGTATAAAAATTACTTGGTGCGCTATGATCGCGGCTGGGATATCCTCTGCGATCCCTATCGGGTCCAACAAGGGGATTGGGTGCTTAAAATCTTTCGGCAAAAAGGGGAGATTTCTCACTATGATTTCAGAGAATTTCTCGGAATTTTTCAGCGACTCAATCCCCATATAAAAGACATCGACCGCATCCGTACCGGCCAGGTGGTGGACATTCCATTAAAAAAACTTGCCCAGGGGAATCTGCCGGGCCAATCATCCGGAGTGGTCACCATTCCGTTCGTTATGCTATCCGGCCCGGAAAAACAGATTGAAAAGCACGCCACAACCTATACAATCCAAAAAGGCGATACGGTCTCTATTCTCATTGCAAAACAATTCGGCGGTCGATACGGGAGTGACACCTACAACCAAGGATTGACCTTGTTCAAAGCGATCAATCCTCATATTGAAGATATCCATCGCATTTATGCCGGCCAGCAAATCTATATGCCTGATCCTGCCATCCGGGAGAAAAACTGGTACGCTTCCCTTTTTGATGAAGACGGAAACTTAACGAAACAACTATCGAAACTTACGGACACTGCGGATAAACCTATCGAAGAAAAAGCCACCGAACCCGAGCCTGAAACTGTCGCCGTACAGCAGATACCTTCTCCACCGCCGGTGAAGAGACCGGATGAAAACAGCAACGCTAGAGCAGATGCCGCACAAGCCATGGACGGGCGCCTGCTTAATAAAGGGACCCTTTTTTTACCCATGGAAAAAGAAAAAGATTTCGAGATAGACTTATCTCAATACCCAATGATCGATCTCGGTTATGGAGAGAAAGTCGTATTTACCACCGAAAACATGGTCATGGGCGTTGATCTCACATTGGTTCAGTCGTATTGGGACAAAGTGAAAGTTGTACAAGTCCCTAAAAACGCTTCTTCCGAAACAATACTGGACTCCATTTTCTCCACGTTTTCCGGAGAAACCGCTATGGATCAATTGGCTTTTGAAGACGGTGGAACAAAAATACAGGTCAAGGCCAAGTGGATCAGAAGCCATCCTTCACCTGACGGCCATGTCATCCGTCATACATGCATCACGTTAATTTCATCCAGAGAGGAACAGACGCATGATGCCATTGTCCGATACCTGGCCCGGAACGATATTCTAATTAAAGATGTCTCCACCGTTCCCCTCCCCGAGGCGCCGCCGTCCGAAGAAACAACTGATTTGGAGCGGATCGACTGGACCGATCCGAAAAGGTTCATAGATACATTTGCCCGCACGATGGGTTTTACCTATTCACCCGGCATTCAAGTTAGCTTTCCATACGCCGGTGTACAGATTGCCGCCCAATCCAACCTTCTCTCCTTTGGTAATGGGAAAGAGGTGCTTGTCGATTTCGGAGACCTTTACGGAGACGCGGTAAAAGCCATCGAGGCAACGGGATTGGAGATTCTACAATTCAACGGGGATTCCGAACCATTGGTAATTATCGGACATCTGATGGATGCTGCCGGGATCGATTATACTCAGTCCCCTGTTTTTTATGGCGCCAACCGTCCTGTTGAATTCAATACGGCAATTACGGTAAACGGCATCCTCGTTCAAACGAAAAGCGGACAGGATCGATTGTTCATAAAAAAACAAATTCCTCAATTAATCGAAACGTTTCTTCTCTCCCGAAAGATCCGACTGGTTAAGATCGAAAATGGATAGACCATTTATTACCCAACCGTTTCAAATAGAGGCATGATAAGGAGATTGTTTCATGATCCACCAGCGATACAATGCACCCGGAAACAAGAAACCAACGCTCTCGCACCACTTGTTCCTGATTTTTGCTCTTTTACTGTTTACAGCCTGCTCCACCACGGATGTCTCCCTAGAAGACAAAAAAAAAGCCGATGCGGCAAGAAACCTCGGTGAAGCCTATCTCGGTGAAGGAAACTACACTGCAGCGCTAGGCGAATTGCTCAAAGCCGAACGCCTGGCTCCGGAAGACCCTGTTTTGCATAACAATTTAGGCCTGGTTTACATGGCAAAAGAAAAAAGCGACTTGGCCGTGGTACACTTTGAAAAAGCCATCCGGCTAAAACCCGAGTACTCGGTCGCAAAAAACAACCTTGGAAGTACCTATCTGGTTCGAAAAGAATGGGACAAGGCAATACCCGTTCTTGAATCGGTGACCGACGACCTGCTATACGCTACCCCCCACTTCCCATTGGCAAATCTTGGATGGGCCTATTACAACAAAAGGGAATATGAAAAAGCCCGGGAAAATTTAGAAAAAGCATTGGATATTCAACCCGATTTTTTTGTTGCCGAATTGAATTTGGGGCGAACTGAGGTGGCCCTC
>DAOWNV010000033.1 GCA_030642405.1 Desulfosarcina sp. | reverse complement strand
GCAGCCAGGGTTGCGACATCGCTTGCCTGCTGGTCGGCATCCCAAAAACGCCGCTCCCGAATACCGGTAAGGCCCTGGAGCAGTCCAGGTTTGAGTCCGAACCGGGACATGGGCTCAACAAGCTATGTCGGTTCCTTCGATATATAAAACCGTTTATCTTAAAAAAAAAGCGGAACAGATGGCGCAGTTGCTATTTCAAAGTGGAGTATCGAAAGATATCGCTACCGGTGTGATGGCGACGCTTGTCCTCTTTTCCGTGTCAATTTTTTTGCCTGTGGTGGGTTTCTTGTTTACTATCTTCACCCCGCTGCCTGTTCTTTTTTACCGGGCAAAGCTAGGCCGGCGCCATGGAATAATCGTACCGTTGATCGTTCTCATAATCATGATGCTCGTTCTCGGTGGCATAACTACGGACATGTTTTTCTTTTCAGGCCTCATGCTCCTCGGCTTTACCATGAGTGAGATGTTCGAAAAAAAACTATCCGTTGAACTGACAATCCTTGCAGCATGCGGTATGGTATTGGGAGCCGGATTGATTGGAATCCTCCTTTACAGCATGGTAAATCAAACGGGAGTTTTTACACTCGTTTCGGCTTATGTTAAAATGAATCTAACGCTTTCCCTTGAATTGTATAAAGGCATCGGAATTCCTCAAGAAACCATTGATACCATATCCAGTTCCCTGGTTCAGATTCAGTACGTCTTGGTTCGGATACTCCCATCCCTGACGATTGCATCAACCCTGTTCGTAGCATGGACTACTTTGCTCGCAGCTCGACCAATCATGCAGCACAGTGGTCTCGTTTGTCCGGATTTTGGCAACCTTAACCGCTGGCAGGCACCCGATTTTTTGATCTGGGCCCTTATCGGTTGCGGCCTGATCATGCTATTCCCGGCAACAGATATTCGGCTGGTCGGGCTTAACGGCCTTCTGGTACTGCTGACGATTTATTTCATCCAGGGCATGGCGATTGTTTCCTTCTTCTTTGAAAAAAAGAAGGCGCCGCGGGCCCTCCGTGTGATCATCTATGTGATGATCGCATTTCAGCAAATTTTTTGGCTGGTTGTTGTTTGCATCGGCCTGTTTGACATGTGGATCAATTTTAGAAAAATCAACACCAATACGAGTGAAACAGATCTGCCTTCTTGAGTTTAAAGCAGATCTTATTGGAGGCTACGCATGAAAGTTATTTTGAAAGAAACCATCAGTTCGTTGGGCATCATCGGAACCGAAACCACCGTTGCGAACGGATATGCCCGAAACTACCTGCTCCCCCAGGGAAAGGCGGTTCCGGCAACACCTCAACAACGAAAAATCCTTGAGCAGGAAAAGGCAAAATTCGAACTTCAGATCGCAAAAGAGAAAGAGTTCGCCCAGGAAATGGCCACTCGCCTGGCAGCCGTCACGGTAACCATTGCTTCAAAAGTCCATGAAGCAGAGAAGCTGTACGGCTCCGTTACTGTTCGAGAAATTATTGCCGCTTTAGAAAAACAGAACGTCGAAGTTGAAAAAAGAATGGTGCTCATGACGGAACCCATAAAAACAGTGGGTACATTTAAGGTGCCGATCCGTGTCTACCAGGGTGTGAAACCTGAGATTACGGTAGAAGTGGTACCCGAAGAAGATTAAACCCTTTGCAAACCACTGGGAGTTTCCTTTGCTTAGGAAGCTCCCGATTCCTTTTCAAGATTCTAATCTATGCCTGAAACAACCAATTCGGCTAAAAGAGATCCAGCTTTTCATAAGCTTCCTCCCCAAAATGTAGAAGCGGAGGAGTCGATTCTCAGTGCTATTTTGGTCGACAATAGTTCGTTGATCGATATCATTGAGATCCTGAATGCTGACGACTTCTATAAAACTGCCCATAAAATTATCTTTTCCTCCATTGAAACACTTTATGCCAAAAACGAGCCTGTTGATCTGGTGACCTTAAGCAATGCTTTGAGGGAAAAAGGGGAGATTGAAAAAATCGGCGGGGCCACGTATCTGGCACAATTGGTGGATACCGTACCCATGGCGGTCAATGCTCACCACTATGCACGGATCATCCACGACAAAGCGATTTTAAGGCGTCTAATCGAGCAATCCAATACAATTTCCAACCGTTGTTTCGAAGACCGCGGTGAGGTTGAAAGTGTCCTCGAATTTGCCCAAAGCGCGATTTTTGAACTATCCGAAGGAAAAAACAAGCGGGCGTTCTCCCCCTTGGGTCAAATTATCGAAACCAACATCGATGCGTTGGAAAAACGCCAGGAAAACAAAGCTCTCGTTACCGGTGTACCCACCGGGTTCGCCAAGTTTGACTCTCTAACATCCGGATTTCAAAATTCCGATTTGATTATTCTGGCCGCACGACCGGCAATGGGGAAAACCGCCTTTGCGCTGAATATGGCCGCAAACGCAGCCTTAGATGCTGGTGTGCCGGTGGCCGTCTTCTCCTTGGAAATGTCCAAAGAGCAGCTCTCTATGCGAATGTTGAGCGCAGCAGCCAGGGTTGATTCCTCACGTATTCGAAGTGGTTTCTTAAACAAAGAAGATTGGGACAAGATCAATGCTGCCGCCGGCCAGCTCTATGAAGCGCCTATCTTCATAGACGATTCACCGGACATTACCACCACTTCCATCAGGACCAAATCCATGCGTATGAAGTTGGACAAGGGTCTGGGGTTGATCATTATCGATTATCTCCAACTCATGCGTGGTAACACCCATACGGAACGCCGTGATCTTGAAATCTCGGATATTTCCCGCTCCCTTAAAATCCTGGCCAAGGAACTGAATTTACCGGTCATCGCTCTTTCCCAGCTTAACCGGAAATTGGAAGAGAGAAGCGATAAACGTCCGCAGTTGTCTGATTTAAGAGAATCCGGTGCACTTGAGCAGGATGCGGACCTTGTCGCGTTCATTTATAGAGATGAAGTTTACAACAGGGATGAAAACAATCCCCATCAAGGAACAGCAGAAATTATCCTCGCCAAACAGAGAAACGGCCCAACCGGTAAGGCCCACTTGGCCTTTTTGAAATCCTATACACGATTCGAAAATCTGGCCACCGAATGAAAGATATTTTTGGTACCCTGTTCGGTCTAAAACCCAGCCAGATCAAACGGTTGGAGAACCTGCGACGACGGCGGGTCCCACCCCAGACCATTATCTCCAACGAATTGTGCTTGGATCTTTGTGCATTGTCCATGGAAATCGGCCGGCAAATCGGCCTTCTCATTGAACGAAATGGGAAAATTGCGCAAGTGTTGGCCGGAGAAGTTGATCGCATTGTCATCCCGGACCTGAAAGAATACAGGCTTGCGCCCGATCGCCTACGGGGGATCCGCTGTGTCCACACCCATTTGACCGATATTCCCCTTAATAGGGACGACCTGACCGACCTGGCACTGCTTCGATTGGATCTCATGGCTGTGGTTACCATGTCTGATGCAGGCCTCCCAACTACCATCCACTGGGCCCACATTCTTCCAGGTGGAGAGGAATTAAAGCCCTATCGAGTGATGGAACCAATCTCACCCCATCATACTGATATCGGCTTCTTGGACCTGGTACAGGCGCTGGAAACCGAACTGGCACGGAAAAAAATTAAAATAGTCGGTGCATCGGGTTCTGAACAAGCCCTTTTGGTCAGCATATTTACCGGTTCTCGAAAAAATGCTCTCGACTCTCTGGATGAGTTGACGGAGTTGGCCCGAACAGCCGATATCGGCATCATCGATACAGTGGTACAACAACGCAAAAAGGCCAATCCCCGTTTTCTCATTGGAAGCGGCAAGCTCGAAGAACTCTCCATTATGGCCCTTAACAAAGGGGTCACATTACTCATTTTTGACCAGGAGCTCAATCCTTCTCAAATCCGTTCCATAACCGATCAGTTGGAAATAAAAGTTATTGACAGGACACAGTTGATTCTTGACATATTTGCAAGCCACGCCCAAACCCGTGAAGGGAAACTCCAGGTAGAACTGGCTCAATTGAAATATATTCTCCCCAGGCTTGTTACCAAAGATACTGCCCTGTCCCGCCTCACGGGCGGGATCGGCGGACGGGGTCCGGGAGAAACCCGTCTGGAAATCAACCGTCGTAGGGCCAGGGAACGGATTTTAAGATTAGAAAAAGAAGTGATCAAGGTTCAGAAAAACCGCGGTCAACAGCGAAGCCGCCGAAGTAAAAGGGGTCTTCCGATCATTTCCATTATCGGTTACACTAATGCCGGGAAATCGACCCTTCTCAACCAGCTGACCCAAAGCCGGATACGGGCTGAAAACAAACTATTCGCAACCCTTGACCCGTCCAGTCGGCGGTTGCGTTTTCCGCGTGACATTGAAGTAATCATTACTGATACTGTTGGATTTATCCGAGACCTCCCCAAAGAACTCATGGTCGCATTTAAAGCCACGTTGGAAGAGTTGGAAAGTGCAGACCTGCTTTTGCATGTCATCGATGTAAGCAACCCCCGGCATCAGAACCAAATCCGTACCGTTGAAACCATCCTCGATGAACTTCAACTCAACACAATTCCAACCATTCGAGTGCTCAATAAGATCGATAGAATAAAACAGGAGAATCATGACGATCTGGCTCGGCGTCTTGATGGAATTGCCGTCAGCGCGCTTAACCGGTCTTCACTCAAATCGCTTTCCCAAAAGATGGAAACACAGGTGTCACATCTTTTTCCGAAATTTCGGAGTAGGTAATCCCATTTCCACCATTTGACAGTTGACAGTAAGTGTTAAAACTTTGTAAGTGTTTATTCTTATGGACTTGGAAAGAATAAAACAGGTTGGAATCGCAGCGGCCTGCAACGGAGGGAAGGTTCTCCAGGAACATTACGGTAACCTTCGGTCCGTTCAACGGAAAGGGGCCATCGATTTAGTTACCGAGGCGGATCTTCGATCTGAAGCTGTGATCATTGAAACGATTGCAAAAACCTTCCCGGACCATACGATACTGGCTGAAGAAAGTGGAACCAAAAAGGGAGATAATAACCAATGGATCATTGATCCGTTGGATGGAACGACAAATTTTACACACAACCTTCCACTGTTTTGTGTTTCCATCGCTTTCACGCTGAATGACGAAATACTGGCGGGGTTTGTTCTGGCGCCACTTCTGGATGAGCTTTTCGTCGGAATAAAAGATCAGGGTGCCCAACTCAACGGTGAACCCATCACCGTTTCCGGCACCAGGGAACTTACAGATAGCCTTCTGGTCACCGGTTTTCCCTATGATCATCCGACCATTTTCAACGAATTAATAGCCCGTTTTGGAAAATGCCTGTCCGCATCCCAGGGAGTACGTCGACTGGGATCAGCCGCCCTTGATTTATGCTATGTCGCCAACGGCCGTTTTGATGGTTTTTGGGAACAAAACCTTAATCCCTGGGATACGGCCGCCGGTTTTCTGGTAGCAAAAGAAGCCGGTGCGAGGATCACGGTTTTTTCCGGTGCCCCCTATTCCATTGACGACAATGAAATCGTCGGCACCAATGGTGCCATACACGACGAACTTCTCAACTTATTGGAGATATAGATAGTGCGACCGACATGGGAGCAAAAAATAGAATTTTCGTTAAATCAATACCTGGACTGTTTTGGCAGATACCGAAAAAACGATCCCATTTGCCGCAATCGATGTGGGTTGAACATCCGCTGTGCCATAGAGCAAGATCAAAATGAAAGGTTTGAAATACTGGAAGATCTGGTTTCAACCGGCGGTATGTTCATGAGGGTCAATTAGGTGTAGAAGAGTGGTTCCCTTTTTCCAGCCGTTCGGATAAAAATGCAACGTGTTTCTGAAAAGGACCATTTTCTTTCACACCCTTCTCTACTGCTTTCAAAGCATAGAGCGTTGTTGCATGGTAGCGGTTAAAGCTTTTTCCTATCGTTTGAAGCGAATGGTCCGTATACCGCCTGGAAAGAAACATGGCCACCTGCCGTGGTCTCACAATGGTCTGTCTCCGTGAGCGTGAGGTTAAGTCCGTCAGGGTAACATTATAGTATTTACAGACAAGTCGTTTAATGGAATCCAAAGTTATTCTTTCACGTGCTGTAACTATATTTTTTACAACACTGCGGGCCAGGGACACATCGACAGCGGATCCTAAAAGCGAGGCCTTGGCGGTAACCCCGATAAACCCACTTTTCAACTGCCGAACATCTTCAGTAAGTTCGGAAGCCAAATACTGACACACCTCGTCTGGAATTGCATACCCGTTTGCTTTTGCAGTCTTTTTTAGGATCCTCAAACGCGTTTTATAATCAGGGTGATCGATTTTTGAAATCAACCCGCAACACAACCGTGATTTCAGTTTATCGTTGAGTTTGGGGATATCCGATGGCAAATAACAACTTGAATAAATGATTTTCTTATTGGCGTTCATTAGTGACTCGAGTGTATTTGACAACTCTTCTTGTGTGCCTTTTTTTCCACTGAGAAAATGAACATCTTCCAGCAAAAGGACATCGCAACTCTTCCGGTACTTCTCCTTAAAACTATGTAGGCTATGCCTCCGATAAGAATCGGTCATTTCATTCATGAAATCTTCTGCTGTAATGTAATAGACCCTCTCTTGCGGAAACATTGTTTTTATGTGATTCCCTGCGGCCTGTAAAAGGTGGGTTTTTCCTAGACCGGTGTCAGCAAGAAGATACAATGCGTTCCGACAGCCCTGATTGCAGGCTGCCAATGAAAGTGCCGCAGAATAAGCGAAGTCGCTGTTTTTACCAACGACAAACTGTTCGAAAGTGAAATCTTCCCTGAGTAGATAACCACCTGTTGCAGGTTTATCCATCGCAGGCAGTTTCATTTGGCAATCGCTTGGCTGGGTCATGATTTTTTTGCTTGGCATAGGATCCACAACCAAACGGACCTTTATCCCACGGCACATTACATGGGATACTGCCTTCTCTATCAATTCACCGTAATGATCGGATACCCGTTTCTTTGAAAACAGATTGGGACACGCCAGCACAATGGCGTCATCTTTTTTTTCACGGATAGCGATGGGCTCAATCCACATTCGGTAGCAGTGACCAGGAATGTCTTTCTTGAGCAGCGTTTTCACCGAGTTCCAAAATTGATCCATTTATAAAATAACTTTCCTTCAGTTTTTAAGATTATATCGACCGTGCCTAAGCTAAGTGTGGGCACTATTATTGGATTTTACAGTATTAGGTATTTTTCCAGTGGTATTTCGAAAGGTGGACCTGCGAACTTGCAACTGTTGAGCAAGCTACAATACTTGGCCGCTCAAAGTCAATCCGAATGTTTGCCGGTTTAACAAATAGATAACATAAAATAATCTTACTTTTTTTTAATCATATTTTCAGGATGTTACTTCCAGATAACCAGACAACTGCTTTGAAATATTCAATTTTTCCAACCTGTGATTTTTCCATAAACATTTTAAACAGATCGATAGTTATAAACAATGTTTAAACAAAAGTACAAACTCCCCGATTCTAGCTTTTCCTCTAAATATCTGTGATTCTCTTTTTTTTATAGATGGCAAAAAGTTCGTTCATGCGATGGACAAATTGGAGCAGTTCCCTGTTGATAAATATGGGTGGCTCAGCCAAGTGTATCCCATAGGCTTTTTGCCCTTTAGTGGAAATCAATTTACAAACCCCAACTGCAACAGTATGATAGCGAAAATTGGCATATAGACAACCGAATTGACGAAAACAGCTACCGACTATTGACTTCGCCATGACCCAAGACCCCAAGGGTGGTCGGAATCGTCACCACAAACCGTAGGCCCCGCTGACTGATGACCACTATAAATGAGATTGTAATTGAAGGTGCTCGACAACATAACCTGAAAAATATCAGCCTGCGTCTTCCACGCAACCAATTAGTCGTCATTACAGGCCTTTCCGGTTCAGGGAAATCCACACTGGCTTTCGATACGCTTTACGCTGAAGGGCAACGCCGCTACGTGGAATCATTGTCCACATACGCCCGCCAGTTTTTAGAGCGACTGGAAAAACCGGATGTAGATCTCATCGAAGGTCTCTCACCCGCAATTGCCATTGAACAGAAGACCGCTATTCATAACCCTCGATCCACCGTCGGCACGATAACCGAAATTTATGATTTCATCAGGCTATTATACGCTCGTGCCGGTATCCCCTATTGTTATCAATGCAATCAGCCGATTTTTGCCCAAACCATCGATGAAATGGTGGCTTCCGTTATGAAACGGCAAAACGGTTCTCGTTTTTTAGTTCTCTCACCCATCATCGGAAATTCAGCCGATAATCATCGTGGTCCTATCAAACGGTTGAAAAAGGACGGTTTTGCACGGATCATAGTGGATGGAAAAATGATAGAGTTGGATACAATCAGCCATATTTCCGGCCCTTCTACAAATCGGATCAATGTTGTTGTTGACCGGCTGATTATTAAACCTGAAATCCGGAACAGGCTTGCCGACTCCATGGAGTTGGCCATCGCCAAATCCGAAGGCCTGGCAGAAATTATCTTTATCGGAAAGCGAATGGATGAGGTCAAAGAGACGCTTAGATTCAGCGAGAAAGCCGTGTGCGTGAACTGCGATATTAGCTATCCGGAACAATCTCCTGCCAATTTCTCTTTCAACTCCCCCCATGGTGCATGTCTTCATTGCAACGGTTTGGGTACAACAAAAGACTTTTCGCCCGATAAAATTATCCCCAACTCAGAACTCTCTTTAAGGGAGGGTGCAATCACTGTTTGGGCGCATCGCCATTCTATGGCTTTCATCGATTTTCTCGACGAAATCACCAGCAATTACGGATCGGATATCTATACGCCCTACCGAGACCTACCTGAAAAATTAAAATCCCTTTTGTTGTATGGTTCGAAAAATCAGTCAAAGCCATCTTCGACAAGCAAAAAGAAACAGCTCCCTCAAATGAAGGGAACATTTGAAGGAATTATTCCGAAACTTCGACAACAGTACAGCAACGCTCACTCAAAAGCTGAAAAGAAATCCCTGGCTGAATTCATGGCCGAAGCACCCTGCCCTCATTGCATGGGCTCCCGTCTACGAAAAGAGAGCCGTAACATAAGGATCCATGGATGTGCCATTAATGAGTTGACCTCACGATCCATCAAACACCTTCACAGTTTTTTCACTCATTACCGGTTCGAAGGAAAACGCGGCGCCATCTCAAAAAAAATCGTAAAAGAAATTATCGCGCGACTGGCGTTTTTAAATGATGTCGGCCTTTCATATCTGACCCTGGACCGCCCGGCCCACACCCTTTCCGGTGGCGAAAGCCAACGAATACGTTTGGCCACTCAAATTGGCGCCAAACTGACCGGCGTTCTTTATGTATTGGATGAACCTAGCATCGGTCTGCACCAGCGGGATAATCGTCGTCTTTTGAATACGCTACTGAACATGCGGGATATGGGCAATTCAGTACTGGTGGTAGAGCATGATGAAGAGACTATTTTAGCAGCCGATCATGTGGTGGACATGGGCCCGGGAGCCGGAATGAAAGGTGGCCGGGTCATGTTTCAAGGAACCCCTTCCATTATGCTGGAAGACGACCGATCTCTTACCGGACAATATCTTTCCGGAAGGTTACATATTGAAATACCTAAACACCGCAGGATTGCCGAAAAAGGTGAAATCAAGATCATAGGGGCCTGCCAAAACAACCTTCAAAAAATAGACGTTTCTTTCCCGCTGGGGGTGCTTACCTGTGTTACCGGCGTTTCAGGCTCCGGCAAATCCACGCTGGTGCTGGAAACCTTGTATCGAGCCGCAATCCGCAAGCTTCAACGCCTCCCTCTGACAGCTGGAGGGTACGAACAAATCACAGGGCTGGAAAAACTCAATAAAGTCATTGATATTGACCAATCTCCCATCGGTAAAACCCCTCGTTCCAACCCGGGCACCTATACCGGGCTGCTTTCACCCATCAGGGAACTATTCAGCCGAACTCCCGAAGCGAGAATGAGAGGATACAAACCCGGCCGATTCAGTTTCAATATCCATGGGGGACGATGCGAAGCGTGCGAAGGGGGCGGCATCATTCGAATCGAAATGCATTTTTTACCCGATGTCTATGTGCCGTGTGAAATATGCCGCGGCAAGCGATACAACAGAGAAACACTGGAAATTCGATACAAGGGAAAAACCATTGCCGACGTTCTGGAAATGACCGTCGATCAGTGCCTTCACATGTTCAAAAACATCAACACCATCCGTTCCAAGCTCCAGACACTGGCGGACGTGGGACTCGGCTATGTCCCCATCGGTCAATCAGCCACTACGCTCAGCGGTGGTGAAGCCCAACGAATCAAACTCTCCCGTGAGTTGAGCAAGCAAAGCACGGGAGACACCTTATACATTCTGGACGAGCCCACCACAGGGTTGCACCCCGATGATATTCGCAAACTTTTAAAGGTTCTATACAGACTGGTGGATACCGGAAACACCGTAGTAGTCATCGAACACAACCTGGATGTGATCAAAACCGCCGATCATGTCATTGATTTGGGGCCGGAAGGAGGTGAAGGCGGCGGAAAATTGATAGCTGCGGGTACACCGGAAGAGATTTGCCGAGTTCCAGAATCCTGCACCGGACAGTATTTGAAAAAAACATTGGAAAACGGATGCTAAGGATTGGGGACCAGAGGCAGCTGTATAGACTAATACTGCGACGACCTTATAATGCAGCCGCATAACCAACCTTTTATCCTCTGTACACAAATAAAAACGGCCATCGCATTTAAGCAACGACCGTTTTTTCAGTTTGTTCCGAAAAAAAAGATCAGTGGGCAAACAACCCGGCGATGGCAGCTGCCTGGGGATGTGCGTAGATCAGGATCAGAGACACAACGAGTGCATAAATACACAAAGACTCGATCATGGCCAGACCAATCAGCATGGTTACGGTAACCTTTCCTGAAGATTCAGGATTGCGAGCAATGCCTTCAACGGCGGACTTGAGGCCCATGCCCTGTCCTATACCACAACCGAATGCGGCGATTGCTATACCAAAACCTGCTGCTGTCACACACGCGATAAAAAACTGCAATGCTTGAGCTTCCATCCTTACACTACCTCCTTTGAATAAGTAATCATCAGGGCTTCTTCCAGTTACCCCAAAACAGTAAGTACAAGCCGGCGCGAACGGTGTGTTCGGATCGGCAATAAACGCCTTGGTTTCTCTTCATCAATGAGCGTGTTCCATAGCCCCGGAAAAATAAATAACGGACAAGAGAAAGAAAACAAAACCCTGAACAAAGGCAACAAAAATTCCCAGGGCCATAATCGGCAGAGGAGCAAAAAAAGCACCAGCCAGGCCGAAAAGAATGGCCAGTACGATCTCATGCCCCATCATGTTTCCAAACAAACGAAAGGAGAGTGATAAAATCCGAGCCATATGGCCGATGATTTCAATGACAAAAATCAGCGGTGCCATCCACCAGACAGGCCCTAAAAAGTGTTTAATGTAGCCAACGCCATGGTACTTGATACCGATGATATGAGTAAAAACCACAACTATCAGCGCACATGCACCAGTTGTATTGAGGTTGGCGGTGGGAGGCAAAAATCCAGGGATAATGCCGATCAGGTTGCCGATGAAGATATAGATAAAAAGTGTTGCTGCCAGGGGAAAAAGCCAGCGAGCCTCTTCGCCTGCAGTCTCCACCATAAATTCTTCGATACCTGAAACAATGATCTCTGACAGGTTCTGTGATTTACCCGGGATCATCGTAATGGTCTTGGTAGCAAGGGCACCGAATCCTATCAGGATCGCCATCAGAACCCAGGAGTAGATCACATGAGGGTATGTATGGGCGAAATGCCCCAACCCAATCGCTTCAAAAATCTTAATGAAAAATAGATAGGGATGCTCCATCCTTAGACCGCCTCCTTGAAAAATAGATTTTTAAGCTCAATCATAGTGGCCAATGTTATGCTGGCCACCACGACGGAAAGACCGATAAACAATCCAATTGGATTCACGACATGTTGCTGAATCAAAAGGAAAATGATGACACCGCTGATGATGAAACGAATATAATATTTAACCAGTACCACGTTGGGAGAAGTCAATTGTTGGGGATTCAGTGCTTTTTTCAGGGTTTTTGCCAGAAGATGGAAATTGATCGTTACGATGAGGCCACCAAAAATGATCCCCCTGGCAAAGGGTGGAGAGGCTGCCAACAGCCCAAGCAGGCTGACAGACACCAGAAGCACCCAATTGGATCGCGTAACAAATGTAAGTATGCGCTGCTGAATATTCACTGATTGCCTTTGTTCACTGTTGCGATTCACAGTTTGCTGCTCTTTTTAATGGCCAGCCCGATGTTCCTGTATCCAGCCGCAATGCCGAGACCCAGGAAAACAAGTGTCATCCATGGTGATGTCTCAAATCGCCGGTCCAGATACACTCCAATTCCAAGTCCGATAAATATCGAAAGGGATACCGAGAGTCCAAGGCTAGAAAAATACGCCAGTTCTCTCATCCACGTTCTTGTCTCTTTTTTCATGGGAGTCGACCCTTCTCCGACCGAAAGAGAGCGTCAGATCAGGCCTTGATCGGAATGTGTGCGTCTAACACAGCCAGTCGACCAAGTCAATCTGAAAATGGCGCTACCATACCAGTCGCTGTGCATCGAAGACAGGACCGTCTACACAAACATGACGGTAGTGCACCTTATCGTCAACTATACGAACCGCACAGCCCAAACAGGCACCCATTCCGCAGGCCATCATCGCTTCTATGGAAACCATGCAGGAAATGTTTCTCCCTGCGGCAATGGACGAAACGGCTTTGAGCATTCCTTCCGGCCCACAAGCACAGATGAGATCCGCAGGGTCTTTATCCAATGACTTTTCCAGGCTTCTGGTCACCAAACCGTGATGTCCCAGGCTGCCATCATCGGTGGAGACTTCCAGCATAAATCCGGGCAAATCGAATTCCGTGATACAAGCCAGATCCTCTTTGGATCGGCCACCAATGAACACCCTACAAATATCGGGACGGCTTTCGTTTTCCAGCAAGGATGTTGCCAGAAACCGGATAGGCGGCACACCGACCCCACCGGCGACGAGGATCAACCGACGACACGAATCTGAAATGGAAAAGGTATTTCCAAGAGGTCCGATGACCGACAAGCGGTCACCTTCTTTGCAACAAGATAACAGTTCCGTTCCTTTCCCCACCACTTTATAAAGGATCTCGATCCCTGTTGCCCGTCTCTTTTCCCGTATCAATCCAAAAAGAGAAAACGGACGACGCAAAAGAGGCGAATTCTCTGTTCCAATGCGGACCATCACGAATTGCCCGGGTTTAGCGGAATCGAAACCGGTATCACATAAAAGGCCCATTCGAAAATATCCAGGAACCACCTGATGATTCCAGGTAACCGTGGTGTCTTGCGTAACCATTTTCACCCGTTAATATTTCACAGTGTCTATCGAAAAAATGAGGAATTTTAGTCGAAAAATTACCATTATCAGTCCTCCACTTAGCCCTTTTCAACATAACGCGATAAAGGAGACAAACCGTCCGGTCTCTCTTTCAGCCCGATAAGAAAAAAAGAGATGGGGATTGCAACGCGTACAGATACCGGAGTTATACACACGACCCTCTAAAAGCCCAGCTTCTACCAGTTGATGCTGACTGATCCGCCAAAAATCAAAGTGATTTGATCCGACACGAAACGGCCATAAGTACCTGGGTATTTCACTCTTGTAGTCGATAAATTCGGCACAGCAAGGCCCCAGGGAAGGCGCGATGGCCGCGATTATCCGATGCGGGTTGCAATGAAATTCCCGGGTCATCCGAGACACGACACGCCCGAGAATATTAGCCACACTGCCCCGCCAACCACAATGAACATTGGCGACCACCCGTTTTTCAGGATCGAAGAGCATCACAGCCTGGCAGTCGGCAGTCAGAATGGACAATCGAACTTGCGGCACATCTGAAATCAATGCATCGGCGGATTCTGATCCAGTCTGAATCTTTTCAAAAGCGTCGAAAGAGTCCCTTTTTATTATCCGGATGGTTGTTCCATGGTTCTGGCGGGTGTAGACGTGCACACCACCACCGGTGGCCTGCAACCAACGGTTCCGGTTAGCCACTAACGAATCCGTATTATCCCCCACCCCTTGGCTCAAGTTCATGCTGTCATAAGGTGGCTTGGAGGTTCCGTCCAAACGACATCCGACCGCATGGGTCAGACCAGGAAAACCGTTTAACGCTGAAAACTGAAAAAACCGTACACATTGGCGGGTAACCAAATGCAATGGACACTTTCCGATATTTAATGGGATCAGGCCGACTTAGGACCTTTTTACTGCCAAATGTCAATTTGTACCCCCCAACCTTTCACATCGCCCGAGCCAATGTCAACACTTCTACCCGTTTAGCACCGTCCTTGAGCAGTGTGCGCGCACAGGCATCCACAGTCGCGCCCGTTGTCAACACATCATCCACCAGCAGAATCCGTTTACCCCTGCTTTGACCGGGTCGCTTCATCGAAAAGGCATTTTTAATGTTGATCTGCCGCTGTTTCATATCAAGCCCCGTTTGAGGTACCGTCGGCCGGGTTCTTTCCAGCAGGTCACGGACAATCGTCGTTTCACTGGGTAATTGCCAGTGACGAATCAACAGATAGGCTTGATTGAACCCCCGCTCCCGGAATCGGCGGTTATGAAGAGGTACCGGTGCCACGATATCCATTTCGTCGACAGCCCAATAGTACTTTAATGTATGAAAAAGGAGGGTTCCAAACGGTCTTGCCAGGTTCACCAACCCTTTGAATTTAAACGCCTGAATCGCTGTTTTTAAGGATTGATCGTATATGCCCAAGGCCCGAGCCCTGGAAAATACCCCCGGCCTATCCAGGCATCGTCCGCATAGATGATCCTCCCCTTTTCGGCTGATGAACACCAACCCGCACCGGAAGCAAAACGGGGATTCAACCGCAGTCCATTGATGGCGGCATCCCGTACAAAAAAACCGCGCCATGGCGTGCGCGAAATCCACTTTGCAAGAATCTGCATGATTGCTAAGCGGCCTGATCGTGCCTGGATCGTCACAAAATATTCTGCCGCAGCCGAGGCATTTGGCTGGGAACAGAACCTGTTCAATAGATTG
>DAOWNV010000336.1 GCA_030642405.1 Desulfosarcina sp. | reverse complement strand
TTCTCCGTTCGCCGGGACGTACTACCAGTAAACAGGCAGAGGCCTTTTTGTATGAAAGAGGACATCGGGTCGATGCCACGGTGACGTGTCCATGGCTGTTCGGGGTAGGGACATCCATAATTGCAGTTCATCAACGTAAAAATTACAATACCCAAATTTCAATTGACAAATAAATCCCAAACGATTCGGTGTCGTTTGGGATTTGTTTATTGAGGGTTGGTTCTTGTTTGGAATTTGTAGGAGGTATCGGAAGAGTCGCGTGTGGAGTTATCGGAATCATCTTGATAAAAGATATTTAAAGCATAGAATTTCGTGAACTGCAAAGGCGAATGAGGTATTCGTCTATTGTAAGAACCATTAGGTCTTGTCTTCCTCCTGATTCTTGTCGGTCGATGGACGGGGGGGGGTAAAAAAGGGTTGAAAGGGATTCATACCGGCGAAGCCTTTTTGGGCTGCATCGGACATGTTAAGGCCCATCTCTACCCATTGCTGAAAATGGTTGTCCATGGCTTTCTTATGGGCGACGAAATTCTGGAATATGGGGCTGAAATATTTTTCCAAGAATTCTGCCATGACATTGTCGCCATAGCGGATGATCATATGAAGCAACGGAACGGGAAGCAGGGCGTTCTTGTTTTTCGCTTGTTCCAAAATAATTTGGGTCAGGATGAAGGCGGTTACGTCCTCCTTGGTTTTGGCATCGATGACGCTTACAAGCCGCCCTTCCCGGATATAATCGGCCACCTGGTGCAAGGTCACATAACGGCTTTTTTCCGTGTCATAGAGCCTGCGATTGGCGTATTTTTTTAAAACCACCGACGGCGGCATGGTCTCTCCTTTGGGGTCGGGCGATTCTGTTGTTCTCTCGATTGTGTGTTGCGAAAAATATCTTTACGATACTCTGGGTCCGTACAAAAGTAAAGATATTAATGTTTTATCTATTAATTGGGCGTAAAAGCAGAATTGGTATTTGTTGAAAATTGTGCGATGCACAAAAAAATGATTGACAATGGAGACCAGCGAGGAATATATAAGGGTTCATAGGATGCAACTTCGTATGTTGCGGTGCAAAATTAATCCCTAATCAGAGAGGTGGGTACAAATGGAAAACAACGAAATCGTAAAAAAAATGATCGAGTTCCAGAAGATGTCTTTTTCCAACTGGTATGGCACTGTTTCCATGGTTCAGGATCAAAGTCGATCCGCGGTGGATATGATGCTGGAACAAAGCTCTTGGGTGCCGGAAGATGGGCGGACGGCTGTTACTAACTGGCTGAACACCTGCCGGGAGGAGAGGGGACGTTTTAAGGCCTATGTTGAGGATGGTTTCACCAACATGGAAAAATACCTCGACATGAGCCAAAAATCGGCATCCGAATAGGTCAGTTTCCCCACGCTCCAAGTGGTGGCTCGCTTCACCGCATCGTGGATAGATGCCTTTACAGGAAAAAAACACATTGGAAGGAAACATCGTGATGGAACAAACCAAAGTGGTAACAGATATGATCGCGTTTCAGAAAACGGCTTTTACCAATTCATTTCAGGCCATGGCGTTGGTTCAGGATCAGATCGGACAGGTCGCTCATACAACTGTGAAACAAGCCCATTGGCTGCCCGCCGAAAGCCGCCGGGCCGTCGATCAATGGCTGGATGCCTGCAAGGGCGGTCGCGAGAGCTATAAGCGATATGTCGATGATGGTTATCAACGACTGGAGGCGTATTTCGCCGATTCATTCGGCGCCGGCAGCGATTCATGACGGGGCAGTTGAAATTTCGATCGAGCATCGGTTTTTAGCTGCATCTCGATCCTTCAAACGGTGCATCCCATGTATGCATCCTGAAAAAAGGGATTCGATTCATGGTACAATACAATTGTCCCGATTCGTGGTCCGGTTTGGTTGCCGTGGCGGATGCGGTGAATGCATTGCAGACCGGCACGGCCGCCCTGACAAAATATACCAACACGTTTTTCATTCCTTTTCTAACCTCGATCCATTATTTAGGCCGGGAAGAGAGCCTGCGGATCTGGAAACGCAGTCCCCTGGACACCTTGTTGGCCTACGCCAAGCTCGGTCAAATGAATTTGGAATTGGCCGAAAGGGCACTCAACGGCGGTCGCCGGGCCATGAATCAATTCATCGAACACGAAATTCGCGAAGTGCTTCCCGCATTGGGCAAGGGAGACGCACAGGCGTGGTCCCGATGGACCCAACGAATTAACCGTCTGGTCGAGGGCGTGACGAAGACCTATCCGGCGGCTATCGATGAGATCGGTTCTGATTTCGGCTTCCATTTCGAGCGGCAGCCGTCGACCTCCAGGGTGGATGAAACGGGTCGTTTCGTGTTATACCAAGTCCTGCCCACCGATCCCAAGGTATCGGTTCGGAAAGACGGGAAACCGATACTGATCGTTCCGCCGGTGGTGCTGGGAGCCAATATCCTATCCTTTCTGCCCGGCGAGAATCGCAGTTACGCCCACGCCTATGCCAATCAGGGGATACCGACCTACATCAAGATCTACAAGGATATTGAAACCTGTGAAGATGTGCAGCTGATGACCCTCGAGGACGATGCCAACGACACCCGTCGTTTTTGCGAGGTTCTACAGAAGCGTCATCAAGCGCAGGTGACCCTCAACGGATACTGCCAAGGGGGGTATGCAGCCCTGTGCATGCTGCTCAGCGGGAAACTGGACGGCCTGGTCGATTCCCTGATTGCCTGCGTCGCATCCATGGATGGTACTCGCAGCCGGGGGTTGGCGCACTTTCTCAGCCTGTTGCCGCCGGTGTTGAATGATCTGTCATACGGAACCAAGGTGTTGCCCAACGG
>DAOWNV010000008.1 GCA_030642405.1 Desulfosarcina sp. | reverse complement strand
CGGTTGCTATTTGTACCGATCCATCACCCGCCTGAATCCAGGGAGTGCGTTGATGATTGTGTCATCGTCCACACAAAAAGCGATTCGGAAATAGCCCGGATAGAGAAAACCTTTTCCCGGAACGGTGAGGATCAACTCTTTTTGAAGCTCCTGAACAAAAGTCACATCATCTTCGATGGGTGTTTTCGGAAACAGGTAAAATGTTCCCGGGGGGGTAACAAATTCATAGCCGGCGTCAGCAAGTCCATCACATAACAGCTGACGTTTTTTTTCGTAGGCATGTATATCCACACTGATACCCTGCAATTCAGATACAACTCGCTGCATGAGTGCCGGTGCGTTGATGAACCCTAAAATTCTTGTCGCCAAAGCCATCCCGTTCATGATGTCCTGTTTGTATGTTGCCGCCGGGTTGACAGCGGCAAATCCGATCCTTTCTCCCGGGATGGAAAGGTCTTTGGAATATGAGGTCGCGATGATGCTCTGAGAATATGCCTTGAAAATGCTCGGAACCTGATAACCGTCAAAAATGATTTTACGATATGGTTCATCGGATAAGAGGTAAATGGTTCGGCCAAATGCTTTGGAACGTTCTTCCAGCAGTTTTCCGAGCCCATGTAAATTTTCTTTTGAATAAATCTGGCCGGAAGGGTTGTTGGGCGAGTTGATGATCATCGCTTTTGTCTTTTTGTTGATGGCCGATCCAATGGCATCCAGGTCGAGCATGAAATCGGGCCGGCAGTCAACGATCCGGCTGGTGCCGCAATGGTTGTCCACATAGGCCGCGTAATCAATAAACACAGGTTTTGTTAAAATAACTTCATCTTCAGGATCGAGCAGCGTTTTGAGGATCACATTTAAGGCTCCGGCTGCTCCGCATGTCATGATTACCTCTTTTTGCGAAATTGCAACCCCCTGTTCCTCACATAAATATCCTGCGATGGCCTCACAAACTTGTGGGTAGCCAACCTGGGACATATAGCAATGGGCCCCTAACCCGCAGCTGTCGACCGTATCTCGAAGAGTACTGCTAAATGCTTCCGGCGGAGGCAGATTGGGATTTCCGATACTGAAATCAAATACGTTTTTTGAGCCGTGTTTTTCCTGAAGCTGCATTCCTTCTTCGAACATTTTGCGAACCCAGGAAGATCCATGCATTGAAGCGCTGATTTTTTGGGCAATGGTCATGATCAAAATCCTTTTTTATGTTTTTTTTTGGCATAGTATTGGGTCTGCTATCTCAGTTTGCTATGATAAAAAGGGTTGCAACCCTTGTTGGTAAGCTGTCTGCCTACGGCGGTGATATTGAGTTCTCAACAGCTGTCGGGTCCTCAAAACGGCTGCCATGCGGCTGTTCATATGCATTCACTACTGCTTTCCAAGCCTGGTTGTAAAAATTCACCGCATTGGCCAAATCAGGAATCACCTTTACAGCTACGGATTCATAGCGCCTTAGGTCCATGGGATTAACGTTCTCATGGCGGATGGCTTTTAGGTAACGCATTGTTTCCAGAGCAAAAACCATCCGTTGGGCGTGTTGTTTCGTCGGGGGGTGATAGCGGTAGGTGGAACGGATGCGTCCCACCTTTTTTCCATCTGGAGGCAATAATGATACAAGGTCACCACTTCCTGTGCAAAGTTTCCTGTGGGCTTGTTTCAAACGATCGAGATGGTTCTTAAGGTCCGTTCTGCTTCGTTGGATCGTATCGTGGATTTGCTTGATTTCATCGGGTAAGTCTTGTTCGGCATATTGGATGTCTGATTGGAAGAACCTGGCAAGTTGAAGATCGTCGGAGCCTTTTAAACGGCTGCCTTCAATTTGCCGCCGGATATCGGAAAAATGTTGACAGTCAGAGGCGCAGATAAACAGCATTTTGTCTTGGAGGATTTCGTTTAAAATCGTAACGGATGTTATATGGGGAACCTTCATCTTTTTTTTTAGGACGCCGCAGGTTCGATCCAAACAGTCGTTCATCAGCGAGCGCATAAACAGCGGCCCTTTGATTCGGATACGGGTTGGGCGCTGTTTTAGTCGTTTTAGGCCTATATAGATACCGAAAACCAGCCAACAAATAAGGATCAAAGGAAGGATCGGTCCAAATTTTCCCAGTCGGCTCATAAGGCCGGTGAGATCCAAAACCGAGTAGACCACAACGGTCAGGACCATCCCGATAAATGTGGCAACCGCAACCGGATTCACTATAGATCGGCCTTGTTGTGTAAAGTTGTAGCTTTCAACCTTATATTGGCTTTATGATGGTGGAAGGATCTTCAGCGTTTCCCGTTCTTCGGACAGGCTCTGGGCTTCCGGCGAAAGGATCTGTTTCCGGCTGATCAATTTACCGTTTTTGTCTATGACGGTATCGTCTTCCATGATCAGCAGACCAAGCTTGTCCATGACATCATTACGATAGCGATACTGGTGCTCCATGTGCCGTTTACTGAGCTTGTAGTTACTGACAATCCAGGCGATACCGAAAATCAGTCCGACCACAAGCAGAACACTGCAAGCGATGAGGCTGTATGTGACCATTTTTTCTCCTGCGTTGAAAATGAAGAGAAAAATGGCGTCCAGCTTGTAGAAAAGCACCGTACAGGCCACCAATGCAAACAGTACCGGCAGAAAAGGTACTTTTTTCATTTGAACCAGAAACATATTGAGTTGGAACAGCTTGGATCGGTTTTCGCCGGTTTCAGAGCCGTCTCCCTTATCTTCTCCGGCAACTGGTGTGGTACCATAAATAAACTGGTTGAAAGCAATGGTGAACACGCCCAGCAAAAAAGTTATGGCTACCGGCGTGATAAAAGAGACGTAGAAATAAAACTTCCAAGGGAAGGGACCCTTTTCCGGTCCGAGGTTTCCCAGAAAGCTTACTAAAAAGATCAGAATTTCCACGGCAATGATAAACCAAAGATAATTGATGAAAAAGCTTTTCAGTTCAATTCCATCGAACAGGGTCGCCAGTCCGGTATGGTTTTCTTTTTTTTCGGATCTCATTAGAACTCACTATATACTTTGTTTGATGGTTCAATGGGTTTCGGGACACAATTTTTATTCAGCGCGACGATTTTTCATTTTTCCTTTGAATCCCGACCCTCGATTAGGCTCAAACCTATTAAAACAGCCGAGCACTGTCAAGGTGCGATTTTTTATCGGAAGTTAAAGCAATGAAAGGGTAAAAATGGCAAGATTGCCCAAACTATGGATGAGAATGGGCACCAACAGGCTTTTCCCCGTATGATAGGCAAAAGCAAATACAACGCCCCCCACAATCTGGGTGAAGGGAATCGCCGACCCCATGTGCATCATCGCAAAAAAACCCGTTGAAAGCAGGATGGCCGATGCAAGACCCAATCGACGAAGGTAACTGAATATCACGCCCCTGAAAACGATTTCTTCGGCAACCGGTGCAACCACTCCCCCTACAAAAAAGAAAAGAATCCTTTGTGATATTCCTTCCGGTACAGGTGATCGGATCAACATCAATGGATTTGTTCCTGCCATATACAGAACAAAAAAGAAAACAACGGCGACAAGAGCAAAACCGGCAGACCAGAACAGTCCTTTTTTCAGGCCGGGAAGCAGGTTTTTCCGGTCAAGGCCGATGCGTTGTAATCCTCCGTATTGGTAGGCCATCAAGAACGTTACGGCAAGTATCTGGGCCGTTCGAGTGATGCCGATCAAACATAACCGTGACAGGTCTATCTGGCTATTTATAGCTGCAGCTGCCCATTCTAAAAAGATGACAAGTGTCAGCGAGATCAATAGAAAAGCTGTGGAGATCGGGGTTGAACCCATCCTAATTTCCTTAAAGTGCGGTATCCATACATTTGTACGTACCAATGAGAGGATTCGGTGATTTTCTCGATGACTTGAGGGATCATTTTTCGATCTCCACGTTGCCCCATGGCCCAAAGGGCCTGGCATACAATAATCGGCACCGGATCATCTGCCAGTTTCAACAAAACAGCCGTAGCCTTTGGTTGGGCGGAATGGACCATGCTCCGTGCCAGCCAATATCGTTCAGCGATGTTCGAACTTTCTTCAATTTCAAATTCTTGAGTTTTCTCGAAGATGTCTTTTCGGTTTTTGTTTGCCTGTTTAAGAGCCGTGATGCGATCAACCGTCGATGATTCGTATGGTGCATTGTCAGTCAAGGATTGAGGCTTTGCAGCGATGTGTCCCTGATAAACCGGTATCCATAAAGCGGTTCCTATACCGATACAAAAAATGGCTGCAACAATGTCGCAAAGAGGTGTTGCTATGAACATATGGGGCAGCAAACTCAGAAAGCAGTATGTAAAGGTGAACAAGACCAGGGGAAGACCCAGCAGGAGGCAGAACAGGGTAAGTGTTCTGAAATTGCCGTATCGATCCTGGTTTTGAGAATAGGTGGTCAGCGCTTTTCCAGGATCGATGAAGAATTTTTTTTGGGACAAGTGCAGGACGGTTCGGTGTGAATTTTTCAATTGCAGCTGATTGGTTTGAGCATCCCTTTCGATTGTCAAGTCAACCGAGTCGTCTCCGGGCACTGGAAGGTAATCGCGTGAGCGAAGGGTCCGTTCCATTTGGTATCGCAGAGCGTTCTTTATGGTGTTTCCGAGGCGGCAGGTACGAATCTGTTTCTGGTTCAAGGATTTAAATGCTTCAGCAGGAAACAGGGTATAGGTGTAATACGCATTGGTGATCGGTTCCCCGATCCGGTTCGCCAATAAAAGGTAGTCCCGTACGTTGGTAAACAAGTTCTTGTTCAATACCAGGCCCCACATCAGGGTCAAAATGATGACGACGGACACCGGCCATAGCACGATGGAAGATGAAAGGAGCGTCGTTCGTTCCGGCAAAAGGGCGACGGCACAAATTCCGGTCAGCAGTGGAACCGCAAACAGATAGGTGGAAGCCATCGGGTTCCATCCATTGTCGTTGATGAGAAAAAGGCCCATTATCCATATGCAACCACCGACCAGTGTTGCCTTTCGACTTCGTTGAAAGACCCGATCCCAAAGCCAGACACTGATCAGTGTTACCAATGATAGACCGGTACCGATGCTCAAAGTGAAAAACAAGCCTCCGGTCATGGCGGTAGTCAGTGAACCAAGGTGCTCCTGGACCTGGGCGTTGGGAATCATCAGGTATCCGGCGCGAATGATTTGATCGCTAGTATGGAGTAGATCCAAATTGGAAAGGTGAACATGGACGGTTGCTATCAGTTGAGTGATCAGCAGGCCAATTCCAAGCACTATAGGGGCGTAAAGGCGTCGTCTCATTTCATGTTGGACACGTTAGAGGGATCTATGGTAACAGTAACTTCTTATTACGATTGTAGTTCCATCAATTTTTTATATCAACTGTATTTTAAAGAATCAATAAAGGAGGAACACGGAATGAGAGAAGTCGTTATCGTCAGTGGGGCCAGGACTGCTGTAGGTTCTTTCGGCGGATCGTTGAAAACCGTTCCAGTGGTCGATTTGGGAGCCGCAGTGATAAAAGAGACATTGAAAAAAGCGGGCTTACGTCCTCAGCTAAGCGACAGCCTGAAAGCTGCGGGCGCCAAGGCGTTAAAAGATATTGGCCTTGTTGAAATAGAAAAAAAAGCGATGGATTGGGATGAGACGCTACCTGCCATCTCCATTGATGAAGTTATCATGGGAAACGTACTTCAGGCGGCCCAGGGGCAAAATACATCCCGTCAGGCGATGATTTGCGCCGGTTTACCCAAAGAGACACCGGCAATGACCATCAACAAGGTCTGTGCTAGTGGTCTCAAGGCTATTGCGTTGGGGGCGTCTGCTATCCTGACCGGCGAGGCGGACATTGTTATGGCCGGAGGAATGGAAAATATGAGCATGGCGCCCATGGCACTTCCCAAAGCACGTTGGGGACATCGCATGGAAATTACCGGTACCGGAGACATCTACGACCTTGTCGTGTATGACGGCCTGTATGAAATCTTTTATGGATACCACATGGGTGTTACAGCTGAAAATATAGCCGCTTTGTACGGCATCAGTCGTCAGGAACAAGATGAGTTGAGCGTACTCAGCCATACGCGTGCCAGGACTGCCATTGTTGATGGCCTCTTTGCCGAGGAAATCGTTCCCATTACCATAAAATCACGCAAAGGGGACATCGTTTTTGATACCGATGAACGTCCCATGGATACCAATATGGAAAAAATGGCCAAATTGCGTCCGGCATTTCAAAAGGGCGGGAGCGTGACCGCAGGCAACGCCTCTGGGATCAATGACGGTGCGGCGGCGGTGCTCATGATGGCAGCAGACAAGGCCAAGGAACTGGGGTTGGAGCCGATTGTAAAGATCAAGGGATTTCGTTCCGGCGGTCTCGACCCTGCCTACATGGGGCTGGGGCCGGTGCCTGCAATCAACAAATTGTTGGGGGTCACCGGTATGACCCTTGACGATATGGACATGATTGAGCTTAACGAGGCGTTTGCCGCACAGGCTATCGGCTGTATGCGTGAGCTTGGCCTTGATACGGCTCGACCCAATGAATTGGGAAGCGGTATTTCGCTCGGCCACCCAATTGGTTGCACGGGTGCCAGGCAGATGGTCAGCGGTATGAACCAAATGCGCCGAAAGGGCTATTCCACAGGGTTGATCAGCATGTGTATCGGTGGTGGCATGGGCATGGCCATGATCATCGAAAGATGATTTTTCCCTTTACTTTTTCGGCGGTTATTGTTAGATTCCGTGCGTTATACTAGGGAGGTAAGCAACTCCTGCCAAAGATCGTTTTAGCGACAATAGGAGAAAAAATGGACATCAGCAGAAAATTGGGAATTTTGGTCTTTTTTGGGGTTCCCGCAATTGTCGGAGGCGGTATCGTTTATGGATTCGCCGGCAGTTACATGCCTGTGGCGATTTATGAAGTTGCCCTCTACCTTGTCGCAGGAGCTATCGTAAGCAGATAAGGATTGGGATGAAATTAATTCCGGGTAATTAATAAAATTCACATTCCTGAGATTATCCATTTCAATTGGCGGATATTGCGATCCTGGGCAGAACGGCTGCTCTTTGTCGATCCCCGACCGACAACTGAGCTACCATGCCTGACGCATTCACTTATTATTCTGCGCAAATGCCTCTTTTGTTTTCATTCAGGTGTTTGCGCAGATTGCGTTAGGATCAATGCCACTGAAAAAACTTTTTCGTTTCTAACAATTATGGGTGTCACCTGATTTTTGGTCTCTGGAGGAGCATTGGAGGATCTGAGCCATCAAAATATGATTCTGTGGTTTTTTCTATCCTTCTTCCTTGTTTCCATATATTTGATGGGAAAGTTGCTGTCTCCCTTTTTTTCAATAATTATTTTGGGTGCTGTTGTCGCAGGTGTATCCTATCCGCTGTTCCAATGGTTGGCAGACCGGAAGAAAATCAAACCCGGAGTCGCTTCTTTTATTACCTGCATCACGATTTTTTGTGTGTTGTTTGTGCCCATTGTTTTTTTTATAGGGCTTTTAACACAGGAAGCATACGGACTGATTCAATTGGCGCGAAGTTCAGCGATATCCAGTTTCATCAACACGTATTTTACAAACAGTGCATTGTTAGAAAAAATTAATTCCTTACTGACAAATTATGATATCGCCATTACCGGAGATGAACTGAACAAAACAATTTCCGACATCGGGAAAGAAGTGGGGTTGTTTCTTTACCAACAGGTGAGGGCCATCGCATCCAACACCCTTTCATTACTGGCCAATTTTTTTTTAATGTTACTGGTCATTTTTTTTCTGCTCATTGATGGCTCGAAACTCGTGCAGTTTCTTATCGATTTATCTCCGCTACCTGATGAACAGGATGTTCAGCTGATCAATAAATTTAGGGATATGGCTAGTGCCGTTCTTGTGGGTAACGGGCTGTGCGGAATTATTCAAGGTGTTGTGGGAGGGCTGCTGTTCTGGCTGTTCGGACTGCAATCCGCCTTTTTATGGGGCGTGATTATGTCCCTTTTGGCTTTTTTACCCATCATCGGCATCGGAGCCGTATTCATACCAGCTGTAATTTTCCTTTTTTTAACGGGGCGCGTAAGTACAGGTTTTCTTTTTTTGATTTTTTATGTGTTGCTGTCCGGAGGTGTTGAGTATATTTTAAAACCGAGGGTGGTGGGCAAAAAGGTCCAAATGCACACCCTTTTGGTTTTTTTGTCTATCATTGGCGGTCTTAAAATTTTTGGTATACTCGGGATCATTTATGGCCCCTTGATTGCGACTGCTTTCCTCACGTTAACCGATATTTACCATGCAAGTTATCAACAAGTGATCGAACAATCTCAACACAGGACTGTCCGGCCGTGAGATGAATTCCATCTACAAATTTCTCCGGAATGGTCGTAACCGGAATGGTCGTAAAAGGATAAATATAGACGATGACCGATAACGCAACCGAAATGATAAAAAGCCCAGAAATCAGTATTGAAGCGGAGATGAAGAAGTCCTATCTCGACTACGCCATGAGCGTAATCATCGGTCGAGCGCTTCCTGATGTCCGTGACGGACTCAAACCAGTTCACCGTCGTGTGCTATTTGCCATGCGCGAACTGAAAAACGACTACAACAAACCCTACAAAAAATCGGCCAGGATTGTGGGTGACGTTATTGGAAAGTACCATCCACATGGTGATACTGCGGTTTATGACACCATTGTACGAATGGCCCAGGATTTTTCAATGCGCTATCCGTTGGTGGACGGACAGGGAAATTTCGGCTCCGTTGATGGCGATCCACCCGCGGCCATGCGGTACACGGAAGTGCGGATGATGCGCCTGGCCCATGAAATGTTGGAGGATCTGGACAAAAAGACCGTCAACATGGCGCCCAATTATGACGACTCCATGAACGAGCCCCTGGTATTGCCGGCAAAATTTCCAGCTCTACTAGTTAACGGATCCTCAGGAATCGCCGTGGGGATGGCTACCAATATTCCACCCCACAATTTGTCCGAAGTGATCGAAGGGATCAAGGCGCTAATAGACAATTCCCAAATTACTTGCGCGGAACTGATGACCCATATTCCAGGACCTGATTTCCCTACCGCTGGTTTGATCCACGGGGTCAACGGAATTCAGTCTGCCTACGAAACAGGAAGGGGGATCGTTCGTTGTCGGGCAAGGGTGGAGATTGAGGAAAACCAGAAGACCGGCCAGGAAACCATTGCCGTTACAGAGATTCCCTACCAGGTCAACAAGGCCAGACTCATTGAGAAGATTGCGGACCTGATGAAGCACAAGGTGATAGAAGGATTGAGTTATGTGCGTGACGAATCCGATCGAAGAGGCATGCGCATTGCTATGGGGGTGAAGAGAGACCACATGGGCGGGGTTATCGTCAACCAGCTTTACAAACATACCCAAATGGCCTCCAGTTTTGGAATTATCCTGCTGGCTGTGGTCAACAACCGACCTGAAATTCTCAATCTGAAGCAGATTTTGGAGAGTTTCGTTCTTCACCGGAAAGAGGTTGTTTTTCGCCGTACCCGTTTTGATCTGAACAAAGCCGAAGCCCGCGTTCATATTCTGGAAGGATTGAAGGTGGCCTTGGACAACCTTGATGAAGTGGTCAAACTGATCAGAGAATCCAAAACACCCGTCGAGGCAAAAGAACGGCTGGTGGATGCATTTGCTCTTACGGTTATTCAGGCACAAGCCATACTGGATATGCGCTTGCAACGCCTGACCGGTTTGGAGCGGGATAAAATTGTGGAAGAGTACGAGGCCGTATTAAAGGATATCGCAAGGTATAAAGAGATCTTGGGCAGTGAGAAGATTGTTCTCGGAATCATCAAAAATGAACTGGATATCCTTAAGGGTGAATTCGGTGATGAACGTCGGACGGAAATCTTGAAGGACACACGGGAACTCACTATCGAGGACATGATCGCCGAGGAGGATATGGTCGTGACCATTTCCAACACCGGCTATATCAAACGTAACCCCATCACACTGTATCAAAGTCAGCGACGTGGCGGAAAAGGAAAGACAGCCATGGGGACCAAATCTGAGGATTTCGTTTCCCACCTGTTTGTAGCTTCCACACATCACTATTTTCTTTTCTTCACCAATCTGGGGAAAGTCTATTGGTGCAAGGTCTACGGCATTCCCCAAGCCGGCCGCCAGAGCCGAGGGAAAGCGATTGTGAACCTTCTTGATTTCGCAGAGGGTGAACGAATGACCGCCGTACTGGCCGTCCCGGATTTCAAACCTGGATTTCATGTTCTCATGGCTACCCGTAATGGAACGGTGAAGAAAACTGATCTCATGGCTTTCAGTCGTCCCCGCACTGGAGGAATTATCGCTATAGGACTTGTAGAAGGGGATGAACTGATTGCTGTAAAATTGTCCGATGGTACACAGAATGTTTTTTTGGGCACCTCTATGGGAAAATCCATTCGATTCCACGAAATGGATGTTCGTCCCACAGGAAGGGTAGCCCGCGGCGTACGGGGTATGAACCTGGCAGACGAGGATCTCATTGTGGGTATGGAGGTTTTGCAGCACGGACAGACCCTTTTTTCCGTAACCGAGAATGGATACGGCAAGCGAACCTCCATCGACGAGTATCCGATCCATCGGCGTGGCGGTAAAGGGGTCATCACCATTAAAACCAATGAACGAAATGGTCAGGTAGTCAACATTGTTTTGGTGCAGGACGATGATGACTTAATGCTTGTAACCGACAAAGGCAAGCTGATCCGGATGCCCGTTTCTGGAACATCGGTCATCAGCCGCAACACCCAAGGGGTAAGGTTGATCGTTATGGATAAGAAAGAACGGGTTGTCAGCGTAGCCGGGTTGGCTGAAAAAGAAGAAGAGAACGGCGAATCGGCCGATGAGGAATAAAAAAAATGACAACAAACGTGGATGTAAGTACTTTTGCCATCGGTGTCGTCGGTGCCGGGAGTTGGGGCACCGCGCTGGCTAATTTGTTGGCCGCCAAAGGCTTTTTCGTCGATCATTGGGTGTATGAAGAGGATGTCAAAACGCAGATGATTGAGGAAAAGGAGAACAAACGATTTCTTCCCGGTGTGATCCTGTCGGACCACCTTCATCCTTCCTGTGATCTGGAAGCGGTTGTGGCGAGTAAGGATTTGGTGCTGGTTGTCACGCCTTCTCACGTTACCCGCAGGACGATCGAGCGTTGCGGTCATGCCTTTGCTCCAGACACCTTGGTGGTGAGTGCTTCAAAGGGAATTGAGAACAAGACACACCTTACCATGTCCGGCGTTCTGAAAGAGACCATTGCCGGATTATCGGTTGACCGTTTGGCCGTTCTGTCCGGACCCAGTTTTGCAAAGGAAGTCGCCCGACAAGTAGCAACCTTGGTAACCGTTGCGTCAAGCAATGCGGATACGGCGACAATGGTTCAGCAGGTTTTCGTTACACCTTTTTTCCGTGTCTACACCATCAATGACGTGATTGGTGCCGAACTGGGGGCAGCCGTGAAGAACGTGATCGCTATAGCCGCTGGTGTGATTGACGGTTTGGGATTGGGACTTAATACCCGCGCTGCCCTGATTACCCGTGGGTTGGTTGAAATTCGGCGTCTTGGATTGGCCATGTCGGCCCAGCCAAGAACTTTTAGCGGCCTGGTAGGGGTAGGAGATTTGATTCTCACCTGCACCGGTGATCTGAGCCGCAACCACACCCTTGGAAAACAGATCGGGGAAGGGTATAAGCTTAAAGAGCTCCTGGCGGAAATGCACATGGTTGCCGAAGGGGTGAAAACCGCTCGATCCGTCTACAACCTTTCCAACAAACTGGGTGTGGAGATGCCCATTTCCCACGCGATTTATCATGTTCTTTTTGATGATTTGGACCCCAAAACGGCGTTGTATCAACTTATGACAAGGGAACTGAAACAGGAGCTGGATCTAGTTTGACTTAAAAAAAGGGGAAGGAAAGGGCGGGCAAACCAGTGGCCGAAAAAAAACAAAATCCGCCTCACAAAGGCGCCGGACATCGCCAACGGCTACGCGACCGATTTTTAAAATCAGGACTCGATGGCTTTCATGATTACGAAATCATTGAACTGTTGTTAACTCTTGCCACACCGAGAAAAGACTGCAAAGAAGCTGCCAAATCGGCATTAAAAAAGTTTAAAACCCTTCAAAACGTCTTGGACGCATCACCGTCCGATCTGGTTAAGGTTCCCGGCATTGGCCCTACAAACTTGTTGGGGCTAAATTTGATTCCTGCAGTCTCCAAAAGATACCTCAAACAACAGCTTAAAGGGAAAACACTGGTTACCAATTCCCAGGAGCTTTTCGATTATCTTAACCAAACCATACGTGACAAAAAAAGGGAATGTTTTGTAGCGATCTATCTGGATGCAAAAAACCGGGTCATTTCCGATGAGGTTCTTTTCACTGGAACAGTAACGGCCAGTGCCGTTTACCCCCGTGAAGTTGTAAAAGCCGCAATGGCCAATGCCGCAGCAGCGGTGATCTTTGCTCACAACCATCCTTCCGGCGATCCCACACCGTCACACGATGACATGGTGATAACCCGAAAACTGATGCAGGCCTGTACGCTGATGGGTATAACCGTACACGAGCATTTGATTGTCGGTACCGAAGGATATTACAGTTTTGCCGATCAGGGGCACATGGCCCAAATGAGAACCGATTCCAAATAAAGTGAGAACCAAAATATGACCGTAAACAAGAAAAAATTTCCTCCTTGTTACGGAGATCTCGAAACCGTGTTTCCCATGGGCGACGCCGGCCTTAGACAGAGTCCGGAATCCTGTATGCCCTGTAGCTATAAAACCCAGTGTTTGAGAAAAGCAATGGCTGAAAAAGGCGGTGTTTCCGTTAGAGAAGAGATAGTTGATCGTGCATATGCATCCGGCAGGGTTAGCTTTTTCGAGCGTTGGTCCCGGAAAAAGGCGTTGAGTACCAAGAAAAATAAACAAGACAATTTTTGAGGAGGGTGCCATGGCGAAACTGACCGTTTCCGATATTGATGTTAGGGGCAAAAGAGTGCTCATGCGGGTTGATTTCAACGTTCCGTTGGAAAATGAGCAGGTTGTCAATGACAAACGAATACGGGCCGCACTTCCAACGATTCAGCATATCCTTGGGCAAAAGGGGCGTTTGATTCTCATGTCCCATTTGGGACGGCCCAAAGGCAAAGTGGTCCCCGAACTCTCTTTAAAGCCCTGCGTCGTTGTGCTGGAATCCTTATTGGGGCAAGCGGTGGCCTTTGCTGATGACTGCATCGGACCTTCGGCTGAAAGAGCGGTTCAGGCGTTGTCCCCCGGCAATGTGCTTTTGCTGGAGAACCTGCGTTTTCACCAGGCCGAGACGGAAAACGATAAGGGTTTTGCAAAGTCTTTAGCCGGGTTGGCGGACGTCTACGTCAATGACGCCTTTGGGACGGCCCATCGTGCGCATGCATCGATCCAAGGCGTGACACACTTCATAGACACCTGTGCAATGGGCTTTCTTATCGAAAAGGAAATAACCTATCTTGGTGATGCATTGGAGAACCCCCGAAGACCTTTTGTGGCCATTCTCGGAGGGGCGAAGGTTTCAGGAAAAATTGATGTAATCGATAACCTGCTTCCCAAAGTGGACCGGCTGATTGTAGGCGGGGGAATGGCCTATACGTTCATAAAAGCAAAAGGGTTGGAGATCGGGAATTCATTGGTGGAACTGGAAAAAATCGACCTTGCCCGAGTGCTTCTTAAAAAGGGGGGAGAAAAACTGGTTTTACCCGAGGACTGCCTGTGTACCGATCTGTTCGATTTCGGCAGCCGAACAGTTGGAACTCTGACTCCAACAACCATTGACAGCATTCCCGGCAACGGCATTGCTTTGGATATCGGTCCCGCTTCCGTGTCTTGCTTTACCGGTATTTTAAATGATGCACAGACCATTGTGTGGAATGGTCCCATGGGTGTTTTTGAGATCGATGCTACGGCCGGAGGAACTGTTGCCGTGGCTAAAGCCATGGCGGCAGCTACGGACAAAGGGGCCACAACGGTCATCGGCGGTGGCGATTCGGTGGCGGCTGTGGAGAAGGTGGGGTTGGCGGATCGTATGACGCATATCTCTACCGGCGGTGGGGCTTCGCTTGAATTTCTGGAAGGAAAAGAATTGCCGGGAATAGCGGCAATCTCGGATCGGTAGAGGTCAAGGTTAATGCAAATGATTTGAAAGTTTTCCTTCTGCCGCCAATGATTGAGTCTTTTAGGGTAGTGCCTTGATTAGTGGTAAAAACAGACGATGGTACCTGCTCGGCGGTTTGCTGCTGGTTGTTTTCGTGTTGGCGATCTTTTTTCGCCATGAAATCGTTTCCGGGTTGATGACTGCATACCGATGGGTAATGGACCGTGAACAGATGGAGCGGTTCGTTTCCGGTTTTGGAAAAGGGGCTCCATTCGTTTTCATGATGATTCAGGTGCTTCAGGTGATTCTGGCACCGGTACCTGGTGAAGTCACGGGATTGATCGGCGGTTACCTCTTTGGCTGGATCAACGGGTTCGTCTATTCCAGCATCGCTCTGGCGGTCGGTTCATGGATCAACTTTGGCATCGGTAGAGCACTGGGTAGACGATTTGTCAGACGATGGATCCAGCCTAAGCAATTGGCACGTTTTGATCGTCTGGCAAATCGACAAGGGATTATCGTTATTTCCATTCTTTTTCTTTTCCCCGGTTTCCCAAAAGATTACCTGTGTTTGTTTTTGGGGATCACTGCAATACCGTTAAAGGTTTTTCTACTGATCTCTTCTATTGGCAGAATGCCGGGTACCCTCATGTTGAGCCTTCAGGGAGAATTTTTGTTTCAGGAAAACTACGCGGTCTTTGCACTTGTTTTTGCTGTTACCCTGGTGGCAGCAATTTGGAGTGTCCGCAACCGGGCTCGAATCTATAAGTGGATGGAAAAACAGAGAAAATCAGATGGTAACCGTTGACCCAGATGGATAATCGTGGTAATTGTCAGGAAAAACAAATGAATTTGATAGGTTTTTCGTCAACCGCAATCTGTTTAAAGTAGGAATCGCCGTGGCCTTTTGGAGCGTACGAGAAGAACTCAGCCAGTTCAACCGCCTTCGGCGCTCCTATTACGAACTCCTTAGAGATGAACTCGACCAGTTTATGCTCGATTACGCTCTGATTCAATCCTATGATCAGTTTGTTGAACAAAAACTTCCTTATCCCTTTATCGAAAAAAGGGAACTGAAACCCCGCGCAAGAATCCCCGGTATCGAATACGAAAGTCAGAAAACATTTCTTGTGATTTTTGTAGAAGACGTCATTCCGACCGAACACAAGAAATATATCCGGTTCTTCGATGTCAATAAACCCACGAAAACCAATTTGATGCAATCCCAGGCCCTTCCCTTGCCGGATAAATTCGACCGTACCCAAAAATACCTGGATTCTGTTCATTTCTATGATTTTTTAAATGTGCTGTTACCGGTGGACTACGCCTTGCTGATCCAACGAGACCCCATTACCAAGTCTACTAATCGATACAGCCTTACACACTATCATGTAAGGATCGATTGGCCCATTGCCGATGCAGCTGAAGATCTAGTCCAGAACCTGAGGTATATCTCAAAGGATTTGTACGAAAAGGGGGACAAATATGCCGAATTGGCCCAGCGTAAACTTTTCGAGTACTATGGCATGCCGATGATGGTAGGAGGGCGACGAACGGCAGCAATGGTGGCCGCCCATTATCTGAAAAGAATTCCGTGTATATCTACGGTGTATGCAGGTAGCAGTGAATCCAGGGCTCTGTATCGGATTAGTGAACGAGGGGTATCCAAGGCTGCCCTGATCCGTTTTTCCGACGATGAGGTGCAGCAACTGGCGGAATCCCAGCAAATGACACTTAGAACCTTCAAGAAGAATTATGTCATTGCGCAAGAGGGAAAAAGCAACATTTGCATTTTCCAGGTTACCTATGGTTATACAGTTCATTCCCGCCCGCCGGAAGATGGAAAATTACGGGAGATTAATCCGGACGTGAACTGGCTGGCTGTGGGGGACGAGCATGTGCTTCCCAAACCGGGGGTCAGAAAGTATCCGCCTATTAATCTCAACCTGGTCTACAAGTAAACCCCAACGTTGCAAAAGATAGAAGCCAAGGCGTAAAGGGTGATAAAACAGTAAGGAAGAAAAAATGGATGAGCTTAAGGGATTTCAAAAACGATATCTAAGAGGACTAGCACACAACCTCAAGCCTGTTGTCTTTGTCGGACAAAAGGGTTATACGCGCACGTTGGAAAAAGCTATGGATGATGCCTTGGATCATCACGAACTGGTTAAATTAAAGTTTAACGAATTCAAGGAAAAGGAGAAGAAACTGGAATTGATCGAAAAGATAGAGAAAACTGTTTCTTGCGAGCGTATACATTTGATCGGCCATGTCGCCACGTTTTTTCGTTGGCAAAGCGATCCTGAGAAAAGGAAAATCAGTTTCCCCCAAACTCCTTCCCCTTAATGAAAAGAGCTTTCACTGCGTTTTTTTGCTCCCTGCTTGCCACTTGACCGGAGACGGGATCCATCCACCGATATACCATATTGTTCGGTATCATGAACGATTCTACAGCTGCCTCCCGCCGAGCAGATGACATAAAATCGGTCCAAATGGGAAGCGCTGCTCCGGCACCGGTCTCCATTTTTCCCAGGGAAGTAAAGTCGTCCATTCCCACCCATACACCGGTGGCCGTGTTCGGGGAAAATCCAACAAATAGCGCATCTTTATAGTCGTTGGTTGTACCGGTTTTTCCGGCAATGGGAAATCCCATGTCGGCAGCTGCTTTTGCTGTTCCCTCCCGGATCACACCTTGAAGCATGTCCACGATTATTGCTGCCTGATCACGGCTCATTGCCGGGCGGACAATTTTTCTGTGCTGCCATATAACCGTCCCTTTTCGGTCGAGTATCTTTTTTATACCAAATGGTGGGGTGTGGTTGCCGCCGTTTGCAAAGGTTGCATAGGCGGATGTCATCTCCAAGAGGGTGGTGCTTTCAGCTCCCAAGGCTATGGATAGGTTCGGATCAAGGGGGGAGTCGATCCCCAGTTTATGTGCGAATTCAACCACGGCAGATGGTCCCAACCGTTCCACCATCCGGACGGCAGGAATGTTTTTGGAATGAGTCAGAGCCCTACGAAGCGTCATTTCACCTTTGTATTTTCCTGAATAGTTTTCAGGTTGCCAGTTGTGACCATCTCGACCGCTTTTGAAAACAACCGGTGCATCCAACACCAGGCTGGCCTGGGAAAATCCTCGGGTAATGGCAAGTGCATAAACAACCGGTTTGAAGGCGGATCCAGGTTGACGGCGGGCATCAACTGCTCTATTGAAAGCACTTTGAGAATAATCTTTCCCTCCAACCATGGTCAAAATCCCACCTGACCGAACATCTATCGTTACCATGGCCCCTTGGGGAAAAGAGCCTTTGATTTTTTGAGTTGATCTTCGCTGTTGCAGTTGCGCAAGCCCCTTTTTCACAGCTTGTTCGGCAATTTGCTGCAATCGGTAGGAGAATGTGGTGTGAATTGTCAGACCTCCTTTGTACAATAGGCTCGGGCCAATTGATGCTTCAAGGTGGGGTTTGATGTATTGTACAAAATAGGAAGCTGACCCTAAAGGCGATGGACCTTTTTTATTGTTCACCGGTTCTTTGATCGCCTTCTCGTATTCTACCGAGGTGATCAGGCCCTGATCCAGCATGATACGCAAAACAAGGTTTCGACGCTTTTCAGCCTGTTTTGGATTGACCAGCGGGCTATATCTGGAGGGTGCTTTGGGAAGCCCTGCAATCAGGGCGCATTGGGAGAGGTTAAGTTGAGATGCCGACACGCCGAAGTAACGCTGCGCTGCTGATTCCACACCATAGGTTCCGCTTCCCAGATAGATTTGATTTAAATAGAGAACGAGAATTTCCTCTTTGGTGTACCGACGTTCCAACTGAACTGCCAGTAGCGCCTCCTTGATTTTGCGGGAAAGTCGTTTTTGCGGGGATAGAAATAGCGTTTTGGCCAGCTGTTGGGTGATTGTGCTGGCACCTTCCACGAACCCTCCAGCCATGATATCCTTCACTATAGCCCTGAGAATCCCTTTCAGGTCAATACCAATGTGGGTGTAAAATTGGCGGTCTTCGACGGAGATGAGCGCGTCTTTCAGGTTTTCTGGAATTTGAACGATGGGGATGGGAACTCTTTTTTCAAGAAACAACTCGGCCAACAATACTTGATCCGAGGAATAAATTCGGGTCACAGCTGACGGCTCAAAGTTTTCAAGGTTTCGTATTTGTGGCAGATCTCGGGTAAAGGCAAAAAAGGCACCTATTGTAATACCTGACAGCAGGCCGACTAGTACGGTTAACCATAGTAAAGTTCGAAAGATAAAAAACGGTTTTCGTTGCATTGTTTCATTCATTACCTCCTCTTCGATTCGTCTGCAAGCGTTGATCACACTTTGTACTCAAGAAGAATTTCAAGTCTATCGTTGACATCTACCTTAGATCGATCTAGTGTAGGAAGTCTTTGAAAAATCACCACTGCATTAATGGTAAACAAACCACCGGAACCGAACCCGGTAGTAATTAAATACCCAGGAGGAATCCGATGTCTCACCATCAACATAACCACGATCACGATCACCATAACGGGCACGACCATCACCACGGGCACGACCATCACCACGGGCACACTCACAGTCCTACACCAATGTCATTTTCCGAAAAGCTGGTTAAATTGTTGGATCATTGGGTTGAGCACAACGACAATCATGTAGAGGATTACCGTAAATGGGCAAAAGAGGCTCGAGAAAACGGTCAGGAAGATGTCGCATTGCTTCTCGAATCGGCAGTAGACATTACCGGAACCGTCAGCGATCGTTTCCGCGAAGCTGGAAAAAAGGTGAAGCGGTGATTTTCAGGTGATTTCCTATTCACCCGGTATCCGGGATAAGCTCATCACCATTTTCATTATTATCAAAGTCGTGCCCCTTGTGGTCTTGGCGTGGTTCGCTTGGGAGGCTGCATTCCAACTGGCGTCTGCTGTTGAGGGTCAGATTGAGGAAATGGTTTCTGAAAGTCGGGATGTTGTTGAACAGATTGGGAAGCTGGCCACGGAAAACTCAATACGGGCTCTGGATGTCAAATCCCGTGAAACAATTGAACGCCTGACAACAGACACAGCAACAACTTTAGCGGCCTTTTTATATGCCCGTGACCGAGACATCGAGTATGCCGCGTCTCTTGAACCGGGCAGGGATGCATACCGGGAGTATCTTACGCATAAAACCAGGCAGGTGGTAGACCACTACCCGTGGATAATGAATGACGCTGGAACGGCCTGGATTCCCACCCGGAAAGCTGCGGATATCGGTCCAACGGTCACATCAGGCAACCAAGACAATAGTACCGATTTTCACTACCGCTTCCCGGAACGAGAGGAAATCGTCAAACACCAACCGCTGTTTCTGGAAATGACCTTTGTAGATCCTGACGGGCACGAAAAGGTCAAAGTAACTACTTCCAAGCGTATGGATGGCCGCCTTCGCGACGTCAGCAAAAAGCAAAATACTTACTGTAAAGCGGAAACCTATTTCAGTGCGCTGAAATTGCTGGGACCAGGAGATATTTACGTATCTGATGTAATCGGTGTCAATGTAAAAGGACATATGATCGGTCCCTACACCAAGGCCAGGGCAAAGGAGCGGGGGATGACCTTTTCCCCTGAATCATCCGGCTATGCCGGGAAAGAGAACCCGGTCGGCAAGCGCTTTAATGGAATCATCCGTTGGGCAACGCCTGTAGTCAACGATGGTCGGATTTCCGGGTACGTAACCCTTGCTCTGGACCACGTGCATGTGATGGAACCCACAGACCACATCACTCCAACCGAAGATCGGTATTCACCCATTTCGGATGCCGGTAGCGGCAATTATGCATTTATGTGGGACTACCTGGGTCGCTGCATATCCCATCCACGGGATTATTCAATCGTTGGATATGACCCGAGTACCGGCAAACCGGCAGTACCCTGGCTCGACGAGGAGCTCTATACGCTCTGGCAGAAGAGCAAGATGCCTTTTGATCAATTCCTGGATATTGCTCCCAGATTCAAAGAACCATCATTGGACAAAAAGCCGGCAAAGCCGCTGATTGAACAAGGCTTGATCTCTCTGGACGGCCGGTTCCTCAACTTTGCCCCCCAGTGTATAGGGTGGCATAACCTGACCCGAAACGGTGGATCGGGGTCGTTTTTAATTTATTGGAGCGGTTTATGGAAGCTCACCACAGCGGCCACGATCCCCTACTATACAGGTCGGTATGGCAATCATCCACGTGGATTCGGATACGTGACAATCGGTGCCAATGTGGACGAATTTCATCGGGCCGCCAATCAAACAGCCGGTAAAATTGAAGATATCGAACAGTCCTATAGCATGAGTCTTACGACTCAATCAGATCAAAACAGAACCTTACGGGCACAATCACTGAAAAAAACGGCCAGTGATCTTACATTCTATACCTCGTTGATGATCATCATTGTCATTGCCATTGCCATTTGGATGGCTTCCACGCTCACCGGCAAGATCACCGATATGATACAGAGCATCGAACGCTTTCAAAAAGGGGATAGAGCACAGCGACTGAACGATAAATCCAACGACGAGATGGGACAACTGGCCCAGGTAATCAATGAGGTGGCCGGCAGCGTTGAACAATCTATCCAGGACATTCAGAGCGCTAAAGATACCGCCGAAAATGCTAATGTACAGCTGAAAGCGGAAATCGAAGAGCGAGAAAAAGCAGAAATTGCGCTCGCCAAACATCGTGATAACCTGGAAGACAGAGTTAAAGAAAGGACGCTGAAACTCGAAAAAGAGATTTCAGACCGCAAAAAGATTGAGAAGATTCTGACGGATAGTGAAGAGCGCCTCAGAATGCAGAGTGACAGTCTCATCCGGCTGGCCGGAAACGAAGTTGTTTATTTGGGTAATTTCAGTGAAGCCCTGGGGGTAATTATGGAGGTGGTTGCCCATACGCTTGACGTCGAGCGGTGCAGCATATGGATGTTCGATCAGAATCGCAAAAAAATTTCCATGCTGGAATTGTTTACGTTGAGTTCGGGGGCGCACTCCCAGGGTGGAGAACGTTTGGTCATGGATCATCCGGCCTATTTCCAAGCCATAGAGAGGGACCGGCTGGTTTCCGTAGCAGACGCCTGTAACGATCCCAGAATAGCGGAATTCGCTTATCGCTATTTACCGGCATATGGGATTACCTCCATACTGGATGTCAGCATTTTAATCAAAGGTGAAGCCGTCGGTATTGTGTGTGTCCAACAGGTCGGTGAAAAACGAAATTGGCAAATAGATGAGGTGCAGTTTGTCAGTTCCATCGCGGACATTGTCGCCCTAGCCTTAAATGCTGCTGAACGCAAGCAGGCGGAAAAAGATAAAATGCAGTTGAAGAGTCGCCTCAATCGGGCTGAAAAGATGGAAGCGATCGGAACACTGGCCGGCGGTGTGGCCCACGATCTGAATAACATACTTTCCGGAATCGTCAGTTATCCTGAATTGCTGCTCATGAATTTACCTGCCGACAGTAACATGAGGCAACCGATAGAGACGATCTTGAGTGCTGGGAATCGCGCTGCCGCCATCGTGCAGGATCTCCTGACTCTGGCCAGAAGAGGGGTTGTCGTAACCGAAACCGTTAATTTGAACATTATCATCGCAGATTATCTCAACAGTCCCGAACACGGCAAACTGAGTTCCTTCCATCCAGAAGTAGATGTCCGAACTGATCTTGATCCGGACCTGATGAATATATCCGGTTCCCCTGTTCATCTTTCAAAAACGATCATGAATCTGGTAACAAACTCTTCTGAAGCGATGACGGAAGGTGGGTCTATCGTCATTTCCACGCAAAACAGGTACGTCGACCTGCCGATTCGTGGTTACAGCGAGGTGGCCGAAGGCGACTATGTCGTTCTTACCGTTTCCGATACGGGTGTTGGCATTTCACCTAAGGATTTAAGCAGAATATTTGAACCTTTCTATACAAAGAAGAAAATGGGACAAAGCGGTACCGGACTCGGCATGGCTGTCGTCTGGGGTGCGGTGCAAGACCATAAGGGCTATATTGATGTCGAAAGTCAAGAAGGGATAGGCACTCGATTTATGCTCTATTTTCCTGTAACCCGTGAGGCCATAGAGAATGATCCCATTGATACGGTGGCAAGAGAAGACTTTAGAGGTGAAGGTGAATCGATTCTTATTGTGGACGACGTTGAAGAGCAGCGAACCATTGCCACAATGATTCTGACGGAACTCGGCTATCAGGTCACTACCGCATCCAGTGGTGAAGTGGCCATCGAGTATATGTCTTCACATTCGGTTGATCTGATTATTCTGGATATGATTATGGATCCAGGTATGGATGGTCTTGATACCTACCGGCAGGTGATCAATCTTCATCCCGGTCAAAAGACCATTGTTGCCAGTGGGTATTCCGAAACAGAACGGGTTCGAGAGGCACAAGAACTGGGCGTGGGGCAGTATTTGAAAAAGCCATATACTATCCAACAACTCGGCAAAGCAGTGAAGGTTGAACTTGAGAAATAAGTATAAAAAGCTTTAAAGCGTTGATGGTTCAAAGGAACGACTACTAACCCAACCATCTTTTCCTGCGTTTATAGTGTTTGACATCCCGGTAGCTCTTGCGTCCTCCGGAGAGATTCAGTCCGAGATAAAATTCCTTTATATCCTCATTTTTTGCCAGATCCTTGCTGCTGCCGTGTAGCACTATTCTCCCTGTTTCGATTAAATACCCATAGTCGGCAATGGAAAGGGCTATCCGCACGTTCTGCTCCACCAGTAGCATGGTGATGTTCTCTTGCTTATTCAACGCGCCAAGAACATTGAAAATTTCTTTGACGATAAGAGGTGCAAGACCCATTGAAGGCTCATCAAGGAGCATCAGGCGAGGTTTCGCCATCAAGGCCCGGCCGGTCACCAGCATCTGCTGCTCCCCGCCGGATAAATATCCTGCTGTCCTGGCCTTCAGCTTCTTCATAACCGGGAAATAGTCATACACTTGATTCAGACTTTTTTTCACCTGCTTAAAATCTTTTCTCAGGTGTGATCCTAAGAGAAGATTCTGTTCAACATTCATATGTTCCATTACCCTGCGGCCGTCCATGAT
>DAOWNV010000098.1 GCA_030642405.1 Desulfosarcina sp. | reverse complement strand
GGATAGAGATGCCATTGAGGCGTTAGGTCGGCGTGCAAGGGATGCGGCGGACCAATGGCACCCTATCATTGATTTCGATGCGGTATTTATTCCCGATGCACCGAAAAAAGCAGGGCTGGCCATACCTCAGTTAGCTTATTATGATGTTAGAGATGTGTTGCTGTTGGGGACTAACCTGTGGAATTCCACAACTCTTTTGAAAATGGCGGGTGGATATGCGAAGGATGCGTTGATCGTAGATGGCTTTTTTTCAGAAAGCAAGTCGGGAAAGATCAAACAATTTGTAATGGAATTTCAACAGGTTTATGGCAGAACTCCAGGCCTTATCGAGGCGATTGCCTACGACAATGCAATGATAGTATTACTGACCATGTCCCAAATCGCTACCGATTCCAGGCGAGAACTGAAACAGGCGTTTTTGGAAATCGGCGATTACCAAGGCGTTTCCGGTCATACTGCTTTCCTTCCTAATGGGGAGGCGGATAAATCGCTTCAGATGCTGCGCATCAAAAAAGGAAAGTTCGTTGAAGTACAACAAAAGGAATCGTTCACCAAGTGACCTGATCCATCTGAATTGAGTTAGGAAAACATGACGCTTTTGCATTATCTCTACGTCGCTCTGGGATCAGGATTATCCTTGATTTTCCTTCCGGTGGTATGGTCGCTTTGGAAAAATCATAAAAGTCGGCGATTGGAGTTCTACCAGCGGCTTGGTTACGCACCAAAAAAGAGGGGCATGACTATCAAAGGCCGCCCGAGAGTTTGGCTCCACGCTGTTTCCGTAGGAGAAGTGAAAGCTGCGGAAACCGTCATCCGGGCCTTGGACAGCCTCGGAACCCATGTTGACATTATTTTCACCACCACAACACGCACAGGCGAGCAATACGCTCGTCAACAATTGAGTGGTAGGGCAACCATATGCTTTGCTCCGCTGGATCTATGGGGAAGCACCGGGCGATTTCTAACGGTGCACCGACCCAACTTTCTGGTTTGTATGGAAACGGAGCTCTGGCCTAACTGGATAGTGAGAGCTCATCGAGCCGGAATGAAGATAGCGATCCTGAACGGCCGTATCTCTTCCCGATCCATTCGATCCTATTTGGTGATTCGTCCTTTGATCAAACCTGCTTTGGAAAAAATCGATGCATTCAGCATGATATCCAAAGATGATGCCCGGCGGATTTGTCTTCTTGGTGCTCCCCGGCATCGGATTTTGATTAATGGCAATGTAAAAATGGATGCCCAAGACATCGTAGAAGGGGGTATGTCCATTGATGGCCTACGGCGATTGTATACTGTGGATAACGAAACACCTGTTTTCATTGCGGGCAGCGTTCGTGGTGAGGAGGCGGAACTGCTGATGGATGTTTTCCTTCGATTGTCGGAGAAACTTCCTAAGATGCTTTTTATAATTGCTCCACGGCATGTTGAAAACTCTAAACGGATCGCCGGTCTGGCAAAAGCCAATGGGATTCCATGGCAATATCGGACGGAATTACAAAAAGACAATACCAAACGTCATGCATCTTTAGTGGTTTTGGACACCATGGGGGAACTGCGGCAAACCTACGCGATCGCTACGGTGGTATTTTGTGGGGCAAGCCTTGTTCCGCTTGGTGGTCAGAATATCCTGGAGGCTGCTTCCCAGGCCAAACCAGTGCTGTATGGCCCATTCATGGAAGATTTTAAAGAGGAGCGAAAACTAATCGAAAATTGGGGCGGTGGTCTTTGCGTTAAGGATAAAAATATTTTGGCTGATCGTGCGCTATATTTGCTGACGCATACTAAAGAAGCTGAACTGATGGGTTCTTTTGCAAAAAAGGCGGTGCTTTTGAATCGTGGGGCGGCCCTGCGTCATGCCGAGGTTCTCAATCGAGTAATTACAGATTCGTAGAATTGATCCCCAACCCTTCAGATTGTGAATTTCATCCCCAATCCTTATTCGTTTTTTAAGGATGATTGGCCTGTCGACTCCAGAACGGTTGTCCACAATTTACCATTGGGTGTCACTTGTTTTCTCTTTCCTGCTGTGGCTTCCATGGGCAGGTGAACGAAATGATTGTTCCAGTGTCCTATGACCAGACGGGTTTTTCCGGCCATTCCCGCATGTACGGCATCTCTACCTAAAAAGCCGCAGAAAACGCTGTCGTTGGCATTGGCCGGAAGGCTTCGAATCATATAGCTCGGATCGATATATTTAATATTCAAGGGAAGGCTTTTTTCGGCGAAACTGTCTTTAATACGGTCCCTTAAAAAAGGACCGATATCGTTGAGCCGAATATTTCCCGACGCATCCCGAAGATTATCCTCGTTATCGAAAAATTTCTGGCCGGCTCCTTCGGCAACGACAATCACCGCATGTCCTCTGTCGATTATCCTGGCTTCCAACGCGGCTAACAACCCTTTGGGGCCATCCAGATCGAAATCCACCTCGGGGATCAGTACAAAATTTGCGTCCTGTTGGGCAAGGGCTGCCGTGGCGGCAATAAAGCCGGAATGTCGGCCCATAAGTTTGATCAGACCCACACCGCTTGGGTAAGCGATGGCTTCGTTATGGGCGCTTTGGATAGCCATTCGGGCAACATCGACTGCCGTATCAAAACCGAACGATCGGGAGACAAGGTGAATATCATTGTCAATTGTTTTTGGAATACCAACCACACTGATGTTCAGTTTCCGCTGGGTAATGATATCTACAATCCTGGACGCCGCCATCAGCGTACCATCTCCACCTACCATGAATAAAATGCCGATATGGTTGAGTTCCAGACAATCCACTACCCGGTCGATGTCTTGTGCACCACGGGACGACCCTATGATCGACCCTCCCATATCCATGATGGCTGTGACCTTTGATGGCGTCAGATCGAGAAAGTCGTGATTGAAATCGGGGATAAATCCTTCCAATCCGTGGCGTATGCCGAAAATGCTTTTCACGCCGTATCGATAGTGAAGTTCCAGAACAATCGCACGGATAATGTCGTTTAGACCGGGGCAAAGACCACCGCAGGTAACAATGGCGCATTTTAGTTTGGAAGCGTCAAAAAATACCTTTTGTCTTGGGCCTGCAAGTTCGAAGGCCTGCGGCGTCTCGCCTCTTTCTATCATCGATTGAACGCTCGCCCGTTTGATGTTGATCAGTACTTTCTCTTCATCTGAAACAAATAAGGTTTCAGAGGCCCCGTGCTCGATAGTCAGCATGGGCGACGGTATTTTTGCTTCTCCCAGCGTTCGGATACGCGTTACGATGGTTTTTTCCTTCATCATTTCCTCCGCTGTTGGATGGTTTTGTCAGGTTGTCCCTTTTTCGGGAGCGTAGCCGTTGAATTTGAACTCTCCTTTTCCCAGAATATCGTGCAGATGTAATATTCCTACAACCCGTTGGTCGTCATCGATAATCGGCAGCACGGTAATCTCATGCTTTTCCATGATGTTGAGGGCATCAAAAGCAGGGGTGTAAGAGAAAACATGAAGGGGCGAGGGTGTCATCACTGTTGACAGGGCCTGTTCGAAAACCGGTTTTTTTTGTGTAATCAACCGTCTTAGATCACCATCGGTGAGGATTCCCGCCAGTTTCCGATCCTTGTGAACGATGATCAACGCACCAAGTCCATGGCGATCCATCTCCTCTACGGCATCCTGCATGGAAACCGAAAGACTTGCAATGGGGACCGCTTCACCGCTGAACATGATGTCTTTTACCTGGCTGGATAGCCGCCGGCCCAACGCGCCACCGGGGTGGAACTTTTTAAAATCGCTTGTTTTGAAGTGTTTTTTGTTAATCAGGACCACTGCCAGGGCATCCCCCATGGCCAAAAGCGCCGTTGTACTGGCAGTTGGTGCAAGGCCAAGTGGGCATGCTTCTTTTTCCACACTCACATCAATGATGATATCGCTGTGTTTAGCAAGCGTAGACGATGGGTTTCCCGTCATGGAGATGATGGTGCATCCTATGTTTTGAATGCTAGGCATTAGGATGTTCAACTCTCCGGTTTCCCCGCTGTAGGACATGGCCATAAAGATATCATCCGCGCTTACCATGCCCAGGTCCCCGTGCATCGCTTCCACAGGGTGCAGAAACAAGGAGCGCGTTCCCGTGCTGTTCAGTGTGGCACTGATTTTTCTTCCCACAAGCCCGGATTTTCCTATACCGGAGACGATGACCCTCCCTCTGGTTCCCAAAACAGCCTCCACCATCCGGTCAAACCTATGGTCCAGACGATCCATCAACCGTAGTATACCTTCCGCTTCAATTTGAAGAACCCTGCGTGCTTCTTCTATGGTCATTAGTGGGATTCCTGTTTCATGCTCATCCTTTATTTGATAAACACGACTTGATGATTGATAGAGGTACGATAATATACAAAGAGTGTCGCTCTCTTTTCAATGATGTTCAACAATAGCCTTTTTATCCTAAAAGTCAATCCGGTATGAAAAGAGCTTGACAAACAAGATTTCTATACATATATATTAAAGGTTTTTGGAAAGGCCGAAAGAATTCTTCTTTTTGGCCTTTTTACTTATTCATTTAACTCATTGACGGGTTACAATTAGGTCACCTTCGGGAGGTATTAGGAAAAATGAAGTGTACAACGGTACGAAACGGCAGTGAATGCGCTTTTATGACAGCGAAAGGATGCGGATATAAAGGTGGGGTGTGCTATGAAATCATTGAACAGTGCAAAGGATGCAAGCGCACGGAAGAGGTCTCGTCCGGCTGGTATTGCTCTGCCTGTCCCGAGCCCACCACAAAGTGGAAAAATGGTAACTGTAATTTGGCTACCCACATAAGTACAAGCATGGATGAGAAGGCGCAGAAGGTCAACCCCTTGAAGGCGTCCAAGCGTTCCAGACAATAGTCTTTTACCAAAAAAGAAAAAACCCCGCAGTTTACGTTAGGCAGCGGGGTTTTTCCGTTTTAAATGAAGCCACTTTTATTTTTTCATGCTTCTTCACCTGGGTTGCCTATCACCTCATTTAATACCGTGGCCAGCTTCTTTATTTTGTAAGGCTTTTGAATAAAGCCGTCCCCCTCAGACCCTCTGCTATTCTCATCAAGACCTTCAAGGCTGTATCCGCTGGTTAGAATCACCTTGATTCCCGGCCGGATTTTTCTCAGCGCGTCCATTACCTGGATGCCATCCATGTCCGGCATGATCATGTCCAAAAGCACCCCATCGATTTGGTCGTGATATTTTTCGAATTGTGAAATGGCCCGGCGCCCGTTTTCGGCAAGAATTGACTTGTATCCGAGTTCTTTAAGTATATCCGTAAGTGCCTCCAAGATAAAGGATTCATCATCTACGACCAGCAAGGTGGCCGACGCTTTTTGGGGAAACACAGCACAGTCCGCGTGGGACTTGGATTCAGCAGGTTGTTGTATCGCAGGTAGATAGATTGTAAAAATCGTTCCACTTCCAACCTCACTTTTCATATCGATGAATCCCTCATGATTTTTCATGATACCAAAAGCAGAGGCCAATCCCATGCCGGTACCGCGGCCCATTTTTTTTGTGGTGAAAAAGGGTTCGAATATGCGTTTTATGATTTTTGGTTCAATGCCCGTGCCCAGATCTTGAACCCTCACGGCAACATAAGGACCAGGCCGGACGTTAAATGGCGCGGTGGTTTTTTCGTCCAAGATGACATTTTCGGTTGCCAGGATCAGCGTCATCTCATCAGTCATGGCTTGCCATGCATTTACGTACAGGTTGATCAGTACTTGATCGATCTGGCTTTGATCGGCTTTGACCGACCAAATATTTTTTTGATACCGGCTTTGAATTTCGATTTGCTTATTAGTTCTGCCGAACAGATTGGAAGTCCGTTTGACCGTGTCGTTCAAATTGACGTCCGTTACCTGGTATTTGCCGCCTCGCGCGTAACCAAGCAGTTGGCGCGTCAAAGATGCACCGCTTTCCACGCATTCATCGATGGCGTTTAAATAATCGATCTGTGGACTATTCTTGTCAATGCTCATACTGATCAGAGAGACATTTCCTGTGATACCCATGAGCAGGTTGTTGAAGTCATGCGCAATACCACCTGCCAAAGTGCCGACTGCCTCCATCCGTTGGGCATGGTTGAGCTGTTTCTGAAGATTTTCCTTCTCCTTTTGGGCTGTGATCCTCGAGGTAATGTCATGAGCCAGACCGCGAAATCCGGTTACAATGCCGGAAGGGTCATGGGTCAAGGTTGCACTCAATTCCAGTACCTTGGTATCTCCGGTTTTTGTGATAACCCGATGGTTGATATTAGCCACAGGTTTGCCGTGTCGGACCATTGCACTAAAGGTTTGAATGATTTCCCGGGTGTGACGGTGCTCGGAAAAGTGCCTGAAATGTATACCGGTCAATTCCTCGGTGGTATATCCCATGATTGTGCAGGCCGCATCATTCACGAACATGATAGTTGCGTTAAGGTCAATTTCAAAGTACGCCTCTTCGATTGTGTCTAAAATGGTTCGATATTTCTTTTCACTAACCCGAAGTTGATTTTCAGTGGTTCGTCTCCTTTCTATCTGAGCGACCAGACCATCGTTTGCTCTTTGCAATTCCAAGGTTCGCTCTTCGATGGCTGTTTGAAGCTGATCTTGATGATCCAACAGCGCCTGTTCCGCCAGTTTTCGATCTGTGATGTCCCGCAAAGACCCTATGATACGATACGGCTTGCCGCTGGGTGTTTTGATCAGCTTAGAATGCAACGAGCAGTAAGATTCAGTCCCGTCCTTGTCCTTGAACAACACTTCATAATCGTAGACATTTCCTTTGTTCAGCAGCGCCTGAATGAAACGGTCTCTTTGGCTATGATCCGCATAGATTTTTTTCAAATTTGTGCCTATCAGCGATTTGCGCCGATAACTGGAAATCCTTTCAATGGACGGACTGATCTCGATGATAGTGCCGTTTAGGGAAGTTTCGTAATAGACATCTTGAATGTTATTGAAAATACCCTGATATTTCTTCTTGCTTTTTTCCACAGCAATTCCCATTTCTGAAAAAGCGTCCGCTGTTTCCTGTATCTCGGTGTAAACCGAGTGAATTTTGGGCAATGGTGTGGTTTGATTTTTTTTAATCCGGCCGGCCATTCTTCCCAACTGCGAAATGGGGCGAGTGGCGCCGCGGGCCAAAAATATTCCCATGATCGCACCCAGCAAAGAGATCCCCATGGTTACGAAGATATTATTAAGGCGATTGGCTTTGATGGCCCCGAGGTAGTCATCTTCGGGGAGGTAAACGCCGATGATCCACGGCCATTTAGACATGGTAAATGGGGTGAACATGGCATGATATACACTTCCCTCGTGGGAAAACGTGGCATAGCGTGACTCATTCATGATCAGCATTCCTGACGCATCGGTCTCTATGGCGGCGGCTTCAAACGCCTTGCGGCTGTACGCATCGTCTATTTCATAAATCTTTGCCATTCTGGCTCTACCGCTCTCTCCGGTTTCATTGATGATGAGTTTGTCCATTTCACCAAAGGCAACCACATCGGCGTTATTGTTGAGCATAAATGCCCGGCCATGCTTTCCTATTTTAAGATTGCCGATGAAAATGGATAGTTGTTCGATTTCGATGTCCACGCCAACGACACCTTTCAGTTCACCGGACGGCCCGAAGAAGGGGCCGGCAATGGTGATTCCCGGTTTCTGGGAGGTGTAGAAGATATAAGGGTCTGTCCAGACAATGCGATTCTCTACGGTCGCTTTTTTATACCATGGCCGTTTTCGTGGGTCATAGGGATCGGATATGTTTGTTTCTTCTGAAAGAGTGCTAAACTGATCATCGCGATAGATTTGTCGAACCCGTCGTCCCTGGGTTGTATTCAGGATCAGTTTTGTGCGATATCCTCCTTGACCATTGGAATCGAAATGCCGGACATCATAAAAGTCTCCGTTTGGTGTTCCAATATATATGCCGGCAAGATGCGGATTGATAGAAAGCTGTTCATGCAGATACCGCTCAAGGGCACCGACTTGGTTGGACTGATTGCTAACAACATTGGATGCCAGCAGTTGTCTTGTCAGGGCTGCAGCGCTCTGGGCATGAAACAGGTGATTGTGGGATTGCTCCATTGCCAGTTGAGCAATGTTCTGCATAATGTCACGGGCATGCCGGCGAAGTACCTCCTGGGAGGTGATGTAAGAAGAGGTAGTGGTGATCAGGTGGGTCCCCCAGATCAATCCCAAAAAACCAGTGATTAGCGCCCAACGAATGGATATGGTGAATTTCATACAGGCAACTTTCTTTAGAAGTGGCGGCATCAAGTCAAGCTCGGTACGCTATTCGATGGCGGATGCAACAATCGTTCAACGAAAGATCCATAGTCTTGGCCAACTGTACATCATGAGATTTCAATGTGTCAAATTAACCCTATACCTAAGATTCTTTCAAGTAAAAAGCGGGAACAGCGGATGAAACATCTGATTATGGCTCCATTGCGCGGCTTTACCGATGCCGTATTCAGAAACGCATTTCAACGCCATTTTAAGGGCGTCTGTGAAGCGGTTGCCCCCTTTGTTACATCGATAAAGGGCCGGAGTATCAAACCTTCCCACTTGAGGGATCTGTTCCCGGAACAGAACCGCGGGATCCCTATTGTCCCACAAATCCTCAGCAATCATACGGACGAGTTTCTCTGTTTGGCAGACACGCTGCTGGATCTGGGATATCCGGAGATCAACTGGAACCTGGGATGCCCTTTCCCCATGGTTGCAAAAAAAAAGCGTGGTTCAGGTCTGTTGCCGCATCCGGAGTTGATAGACAGTATGTTAGAAAAAATTTTTTATCGATTTTCAGGCCGCTTGTCTGTAAAAACCCGTTTAGGACGGTTTTGTG
>DAOWNV010000262.1 GCA_030642405.1 Desulfosarcina sp. | reverse complement strand
GAATCAGCTCTTCGGGAACAGGATGGTAGCCGTTTATCGACAAGACAACATCAAGGAGTTCGGTCTCGAGCTGTTTAATCCAATTGGATAATTCCAGTATTTGCGTATTAAGTTCCGCTACCGAAACCCGCGGTTTGATATGGTTTTCATAAATGATCCCCCATTTTTTTTGAGCCATGCCGATGACTGATACCATATCCGTGGTCGGTGAAAGGGTTGCTTTTTTGTTATATCCGGATCGCATCAATTGTTTTCTGAGGTCTCTTGGCGAAAGTTCATGGGCCGCCGCATACAGCTGCACCAGGTTCAGGCCGATTTCGTCTTTGTGAAAAGTTTTCGAAGACCAGTTTCCAATCCGGAGCCTGTGGCTGTTGGAAGAAACTTTTTTCACCTGGATGAGGAGGGGCTTCTGTCTGAGTATCCACAGGACTTCGTTTATTCCCCTGTTTTTCCAGAACCCCATCCCCTCCTGTTGTGCTGTTTGTTCCCAGGCCAGGAACTGATCTTTCTTTTTCGTATCAAACGGATATTTGGTGTAGGCAACTGCATAACCATTCCTCAGGAGCTGCTCCTGAACGAAGGTGCCATCCTCCAGATAGAGATATGCCAAAACACGTCCATAATTTCCCCGTTTGTTTTCGTCGTACGGATCATATTCCAGGCGGATGTTCTTTCCCAGACAGAGCTTTTCCGTGAAGGCGCCGGACTCTCTCGCCATAAACTGTACCGGCAGTTTGGGATGATTTTTCTCAGGGGTGTCCAGACCGATGAACCGGACTATCCCAAGTCTTTCGAGGGTGAGCGTATCACCATCGGCCACGGCGATGCATTTGTGGTAACCTCGGTCCAGATGTAGGCTTCGAAGCACCTCGTCGGTAACCGGTTTTGGGTGGTTATCAGTTGCAGAGACCGGATCGTGGGTCGCTAGTGATAGCGCCGACAGGAGAATCAGGCGGAGAATAAACCGGTTTAAGGGGGCTCTGAACATAAGAAAGTTACATGTGATTTAAAACATTGGCTTTGATTATCCAGTTGAATTCAACGGGATTTATCTTTTATCCCTGTGTTTTCCTTATTCATAAGGGGTTTTCATAACGACCCGTTAGGGAAGGAGAAGTGAGGCTGCTGTTCCGATGGCGCTCTCTGGCCCGGTCAAAGTTTGTGGTGGCATAGCAGTAAACGCAGTTGAACAGGCAGGTGTCGTACATTCCGATATCCCGGCTGGCCACGCAGCCGCAGGCAGCTCGCTGAGACGGATCCTTCCGGTGGGTCACATCAAGGCCGAAAACATTTTGAATCAGGTCGTCATCAATACATTTGCTCGGGTAAATGCCATGGGATATCAGGTCGGGTTCTTCAGCGCAACTGCTGATTTTCATTCCACTGGCGCTTGCTGCGGCGGAAAGGCTTTTCATGAGATCACTGAATTCTTTTTTCGGCGGTTCGGTGATGCGAATCCCCTGTTTTTCCAACAGGTGTAGGCGTTTTGTGGCTTTTCGATAAATATTCACAAGGCTGATCACGGAACGTGTTGTATACCCTTTCAATTTCCCTGCAATGTGGTGGTAGGTTTCTTTGTGAAAACTTGAATCGGTGATTGTGCTAAACACGATCGGATCGTATCGCCAGATAACTTTTTCAATGCCGATGTGATGGGACAGTTCGCGAAAGGTGTTCAGGGATCGTTTATGGGAAGGGGATTTCGGACCGAAGGGTCTCGGATAGTTTACCAGGGTATAGAGAAAATAATACCGGTATCCCCGGTCTTCAAGCTCGTTAAGATAGGGTATCAGCGGGCGCGGATAACGGGTCCAGAAGACAATGACGTCTACATCTTCACATTTCAGAGAAATGCGCGAAACCTGTTTCGGGTTGAAAGGGTTCGGGACTGTGCAGTACCCTTCCCGAATTCGGTTCATGAACCACCGGGCGTAAAAAGCGGGAATGTCGGTCCGCCGGCTGGCGCTGATGATCATTTTTCATCCGGAACAGTGCGTTTTTTTTGCAAAACTTTCGATCGAAAAAATTCTGAGGTCGTCATTTGTTGACACTCGGATATTTTGTTGCTTCCTCCGGAAACATTCCCGACGAGGTAACTGCTTGGTTCATCGAATTTTCGGAGTGTGCCCGCGATAACGACTTTATCGAAGGGAACGGACGGCTAAATTTAAAAGGGTATCCGATTCCAAAAGGTTATGTGGACACCTGGAATTCACTGGGTTATTTCATTATGTTACAATTTTTTCACAATACAGCTTGAAAACCACATTTCCCAACCCACCGTTTCTTACACTGCAATCAGTGCAGGTTACCTGATTACGAAAAATACTATTGGGGTCAAGGTCCGAGATTATACGATCCAGCATTATGTAGCTAAAGGGTGTAATGCCGGCCAAAGCCCACATACATACACCCGGCAAGGTTGATTCTTTCAGATTCAGTATCGCACCAAAATTAAAAACATATTTATCGCCTATCTCCGGATTTAAATCGCAATGATCATTGATTTGGACAACTTCCGCAATCAGTTTGTATTTGTTCAGTTTATGCATTCTGTTCACAAATGACCATTGTTTGGGAGCCAACATGTTCAGCTCCGCATCAGTCCAGCTCCTGGCTTTCATTTTTTGTTTTAAACTGTTGATTCTCTCTTCCGAAATATTTTCATCTTCCACGATATTTTTTCCTCCATATCCGTATAAATGGTTTTGATATGCTTTTGTATGGTATATCCATTAGGAACGGAAGAAATCGTAACACACCAAAGGTGATCGGTCACCAGAAAAGATATCGTGACCATCAGGAAGATTGTTGCCTCACATCCGGAGAAAAGCAGATGCCTTATTTTTAGAAGAGTGGGATTGGAGGTAGTCCAATGGTTTTCTCAACCCCTGCCGTAAACACCAACGTTACGAAAATTACCGTCCATGCTGATTGTTCAGCTTCTTTTACACCATCCGTTCCACTTCCCGCATCTTTTCATCCAATCGTTTGGCCGAAACCGGCACTTGGGTTTTAAGCTCCTGCGCAAAAACAGAGACCTTATACTCCTCTACCATCCAGAAAAATTCTTCAAAAACACGTCTTTTTTCAGGGGAAGCCCCCGAAATGATGTCAGGCAGGTTTCTTTTGAGGGCCTCTTTAAGCGGTGCAATGAGCGTCTCTTTTTCTCGATCCTTGTTCGGGTTATAGGCCCCACGTTCGGCCCTGATTTCAAGTGCTCTGAGATAACGGGGAAGATGGGCCAGACGTTCCATGGCGTATCGTTCCACGAAATCCCGGGGAACCAGCGCCCCCATCTCCACCAACAGGTTTTTGCAGATGCCTGCTGCGGAAATGCCGGATTTGTTTTTAATCGCAACTTGATGGATGAACTGTGTAGCGTGATGGTAGGCGGAAAGGACCTGCCCTGTAAGTTCCATTAAGTGTCTACCTTTGTGGAAAATTTCATGGGCAACGACGCCGGCGGTATCGTTGAATACGGTTTCGTTTCGAATGTTACGATCAAAGAAGTGGGTTATAAGTGTGTCAAACATGGCGTTTTCCACGGATCTCGGCCCACCGAAATCAACGGTTTTAGAAGATAAGTGAGCGGGTGTTTTGAGATCTTTTTTAAGCAGTTTCAACTCTTTTCTAAAGTGGATCATGAACAGTTTTTTAACGCCCTCCTGATGGGATTCAAGGGCTTCCCGTCGATTCTTGAACAAGCGGATATCAACACTGTTTTCACCCGGTGAAAGGGCGGGAAAGGCCGCAATGTTGGGGGACAGGGAAACGGTTTCCGGCAGCGTTTTGAAATCCCATGATACGATGCTCTGTTTTTCCCACTGAGCCTTTGCTTTCCGCCAAACATTGGATTGTTTTTCAGTCTGCCGGGTGTCGATTTTTGGCAATCTACTCAGGATTGAAGCATCCCTGGCGGATTTCAGCTCACGGTTCCGATGGTCCCTGATGGAAACCCGCATTTGCAAATGTTCGGGGATATGCGAATCCGCCCATTCCGCCGCTGGAATATCCACTCCAAAGCGTTTGTAGATAAATCTTCCAAGGGTTGAAATCAACGGGTCTGAAGATTTTTCCATCTCG
>DAOWNV010000271.1 GCA_030642405.1 Desulfosarcina sp. | reverse complement strand
CAGCTGTCCGCCAAAGAGGTTGGGGGTTGGCACCGTGCAGACCTGATGCGTGTGAGCTGTGTCGTCCTGTACGATTCACGGTCAGACAGCTTCTATGAATTCGTAGAAGGGCAGGTGCCCATGTTGCTCGACCACCTGCAGCAGTTGGATCTGGTCATCGGATTCAATATTAAAAGATTTGATTACAAGGTTCTTGGTGGCTATACGGATTTGGATTTCAGGCAGATTCCAACCTTAGATCTTTTGGAAAAAGTAAAAAATCAGTTGGGCTACCGGCTTTCATTAGACCATATTGCATCGGTTACCATTGGTGCCGGAAAAACGGCGGATGGGCTTGATGCCCTGAAATGGTGGAAAGAGGGAAAAATGGCCAAAATTCTTGAGTACTGCCGAGCGGATGTAGCTATCACCCGAGACCTGTATCTATTCGGGCGAGATCATCGCTACCTGTTGTTCAGAAATAAAGCGAAACAAACAGTTCGATTACCGGTGGACTGGTAATTAATCTCATCCCCTATCCCAATGGTTTTATCCTGGAATCCAGGCTGCGGAGAAGGCGAGTAGAAACTGGGCGGTGTAATACATTGGCAGACCTACAGCCTGGTTCATATGGGTGTTGACGATAAACCGTTCCCTTGCTACAAAAAAATCTGAAAGATAGAAAAACACCGCACCAAAAAAAATGGTTCTTCGAACACCTTCCGGGAGGTTCGAATTCCCGTAAACCCCAAAAGCACCGGCAACCATAATGCTGATAACTACGATATAGGCCAATACTGGAACCTGCATTGTTGATAGATGAGGGACCAGCCATCGCCAGACGACTGCGGCCGACACTGTCAGCAGTACCACTCCAACTGCCATTGTTTGACCGACCACGCCAAATAAGAAAAAAGCCGCAGCATAGATTACATGGCCCAGCAAAAAACTGACCAGACCGGAGAAAAAGGCAGACCTGGAAGGGAAGGCCAGTAGTATGTCTCCAGCCAGGCAGAATAGCAAAGCTATCAGGACCAACTTTGAAAAGAGGGCATTTTGCGCCGGTTGCAGACCCCAAGCCAGGATAAACAACAAAGACAGGGGCGTTTTATATAAAAGGATTTTTTTAGTGGAATTTGTTTTTTCTGCGTTGATTAGACAGATCAACAACGCCAGTGCCGGTATGATAATGATGGTAAAAATCATTTTTCGGGTTCCTTTCAGCTGTCAAACGTGTAGCTCGTCGGATCATGAATGCCGGCAGCGGCAAATCCGTTTTTTCGCAAGGTGCAGGAGTCGCATGCTCCGCAGGCAAGACCTTCTTTTGACGGATCGTAGCAGCTATGGGTCATGGCGTAGTCAACACCCAAAGCGGTTCCAGCCGTTATGATTTGGGCTTTGGTCATATTGATGAGCGGCGCATGGATGCGGAACCGTCCTTTTCCCTCTACGGCTGTTTTGGTGGCCAGGTTGGCCATGTTTTGAAAGGCGTCGATATATTCCGGGCGGCAGTCTGGGTATCCGCTGTAATCCACAGCGTTCACACCGATAAAGATGTCCCAAGCATGTAGAACTTCAGCCCAGGCAAGGGCATAAGAGAGAAAAATGGTGTTTCGGGCCGGTACATAGGTGACGGGGATCGCCTGATCCATTTGAAATTCGTTGCGACCTTTGGGAACAGCGATATCATCTGTCAGCGCCGACCCGCCGATGGGTTTAAGATCCACTTTCGTCACCAGATGGCGGGTTACTTCCATGGCGGCAGATACCTTCTTTGCTGCCTGAAGCTCGAAATCGTGGCGCTGACCATAATCAAAACTGAGGCTGTGCAACTCGTACCCTTTGTTCTTTGCCATGGCCAGCACCGTGGTGGAGTCCAGGCCGCCGCTGGATAAAATCACTGCTTTTTTGTTATTGCTCATGCTTAAACCCCTCGGCTTTGATTTGGCCATATAACCTTATGCAACTGCACCTGAAGCCTGGTTTTCAACCTTGCCTCCAACATCCATCGGGCCAATTGCGCGGAATCCAACAGGTCTACGACTGGAGAGAAAAGAATACGGTCGGTGGGAAAGATGTCCGGCAGCCTGGGTAACATTTCCGCGGCAAAATGAAAGTCATCTTTATCGCCTATGACGAACTTAACCTGATCATTGGGGGTCAGCCGATGGAGGTTTTCAGGGTCGTTTCGCGACTGTTCTCCGCTGGAGGGACATTTGATGTCCATGATTCGGCTGCATCGGCGATCCAATTGATCAATGTTCAGGCTTCCATTGGTTTCAACCAACACCTGGAAGCCGTTTCGAAGAAGGTTTGTCGCCAGCTCGGCCGTACCTTCTTGAATCAGTGGTTCACCTCCGGTAATCTCTACCATGGTGCAACGAAATTTGTTTACCTGGGCGAGCACTTGTGACAGGGCCATGAACTTGCCTTCATTAAAGGCGTATTGCGTGTCGCAATAGCGGCAGCGAAGGTTGCAGCCGGTCAGACGAACAAACACACAAGGCAACCCGGCATGCACGGATTCGCCCTGGATGCTGTAAAAGATTTCATTTATCCTTAGTTTCATGCTATTGGTTTTAGTAGAAATTGTTAAAAGCCGAATATAGCAGGAGATACTTTTTTAGTAAACATTCTAAGGATTGGGTGATTAATAAAATTCACAATCCTGAGCTTAATATGCCTATTTACCGATTGGAAAACACAATTCAACCCTATGAATGGGGATCCGGAACAGCGATTTCCGAGTTGCTCGGAAAGCCCGTGCCATCGAAAGAGCCAGAGGCGGAATTGTGGTTGGGTACCCATCCCAAGGGGCCATCTACGGTAATTACTAAAGAAGGACGAATATCGCTGCATGAAATGATCGCTCAGCGGCCTGTGGAAATTTTAGGAAGTGAAGCCGTTCAGCATTTCGGTCCGGTTTTGCCCTATCTCTTCAAAGTGTTGGCTGCAGATAAGCCACTGTCTATCCAAGCGCATCCCGATAAATCCCAGGCCGAATCCGGTTTTAACCGTGAAGAAAAAGGTGGGGTCCCCATTGATGCTCCCCACAGAAATTACAGAGATGACAATCATAAACCGGAAATTATTTGTGCACTGACGCCTTTTTGGGGACTGAACGGCTTTCGTTCCTTGGAAAAAGCCGTCTCTTTGCTATCGCCGGTATGCCCGATCGTCCTGAAAAACGTTTTCCTAAAACTTGAGAACAAGGGTGTTGAGGGGTTGAAAACCTTTTTTACCTCCATGATGACCCTTTCGGTCGAAGATCGTGAAAAAGCCGTACAAGAGGTCAACGGAAAAGCCAAAGCATTGGCAGGCACATCTCCGGTATATCGCTGGATGGTTGATCTGGCCCGCGAGTATCCTGCCGACATGGGTGTTTTAAGTCCTGCCCTTTTAAACCTGATCTGTCTTTCTCCAGGTCAGGCCATGTTTCTTCCAGCCGGTCAGCTTCACGCCTACCTGAATGGGGTCGGCATCGAACTGATGGCAAACTCGGACAATGTTTTAAGAGGTGGGTTGACGCCAAAGCATGTGGATGTTCCGGAATTGTTACGCGTTGTCCGGTTTGAAGAAACCACGGTTCAAATCATTCATCCTTCATTCTTGCAACCGTCCTTATCCGAATATAGCTGTCCAGCTACTGAGTTCAGTTTATATGTCATTAAAACCACAAAAGATCATCCTTATCTATCTTTACAAAAAAGAAGTGTAGAAATTTTGTTGTGTATAAAAGGAGAGGGGATGATAACTGTTGATGAAGATGGCGACGCATGGTCCATTAAACAGGGAGACAGCTTTTTGATTCCGGCTTGTCTTGCCCCTTACAGAATTACTGGAAATGCACAGCTCTATAAAGCATCGGTGCCTTTGAAGCAACCATAGTTCGAGTTTGTTTAGGATTGTGGATGAAATCCAACGATCTTATTTTTGT
>DAOWNV010000136.1 GCA_030642405.1 Desulfosarcina sp. | reverse complement strand
ACCGCTCTGGGGCTTATCGTAATAGCTTTTCAAAAATTGATCCCAATCCACCCCTTTCACGTTTCGGGAATCCTCTTTTATTTTATCGTTCGGACTCATTTTACCCCTCCTTGATGTGTTTTTCTCGTTTTATCTGTTAAACATAACTTTAAATGGAAAGTCATCCATTCCTCTTGAATTGGTGGAAAAACCAACTGCCACAATCTCTCATGGTACTTACTTGGTAGTCAATATTATTTACGGAAATGTAAGGATACGATACGAAGTTTAATTTGTCAATAGAAAAGCAGCCGGTGCAAGGCCCCATAGCCCTATAACATTTTGTAATCGCAACAAAACCAACCAGCCCCCTTCGTGTAAGATGATAATAGTCATCCCAACAATGCTAACTTTCGTGTAAGTCTATTTTTCTTGCATTAAAGAAAAATTATGATTATTGATTGTCGAACGTAAAGTATCTTATTTATAGTGATCATTGAAGAGAATTAATAAAATTCACAATCCTTAGCACGAAGCGTATTATACTTCTTATAATATGTGTTTTTAAAGGGGATACGATGGTTGAGCGTAGGAAATTCAAGAAGCAGGATAAAAGCCTGAGAAAACAAATGATTATCGACACTGCGGTAAAGCTTTTTCATCGCAAGGGTTATCGATCCGCAACGCTTGATGATGTAGCCAATGAGCTCGGATTAACGAGACCCGCTCTTTACCACTATGTGTCATGTAAAGAAGATCTTCTCTCCCAAATTTATCTGCAGGCTCTTGAAAGTTTTTTTGACACCATTTATGAAATCACCACTATGGAATTGACACCGCATGAAAAATTGAAAACCTTTATTCACAGGCATCTTAACACGGTTGTCATTGAGAATATCGCGATGTTTTCAGTGTTCTTTAGTGAAGAGAACCAGCTGCCTAAAAGGGACTTTCAGAAAATTCACAAGGAAAAACGCAAGTTTACCAAGGTTGTCGAAGATATTATCATTGAAGGCATACAGCAGGGTTATTTTCGACAAGTTGATCCTAAATTACAGGCCAGTGCTATTATCGGGATGTGCAACTGGTTATACAGGTGGTATAACCCCGAGCAGAGTTCATTTAATCCTGAAGAGATCGAGGAACAATTCACAGGTTTAATTGAAAATGGTCTATTGCGAGTAGAAAAAAAAAACGATGACAATTATGTTGCTGAAAATAAAGATGTGTTTAAGACCAAGCAGCGTACCAGAAGTCAAATTTTAAAGGAATTAAAAGTGAGTACTCGTAAAACTACACAGCTCATCAATGAATTAGAAATGGTATCTGCTTCGTCCCAGCTAAGTTGACTCTGATAATCTCAAATTATTCGGTTCGCCAAGTTATCCGAATGTTTTGAGAAATATTAACAGGAGAGCATAAACAAACATTAATGCTTCCATTAACCTTACACAGGAGATTCAAAAATGACCTATTCAATATTCAAAAAAAGATGATATTGACGAGAATTGCTATCAATTATATAAAATCTGTTTGCTTAGTCGAATATAAAAAAATGCAAGGAAATTCAAATGGACGATCAAATATTTTTTCACCCGGGTGTACTGGAAGAGAGGGACGGCTCATTCGTTCAGATAGGGAGACGATGTAACTCATGCGGAAAGACATCTTTCCCTGCATCCGAATTTTGTAAGTTCTGCTCATCAGAAAAAGGAGAGACCTTACCTCTCAGTAAAATCGGAACCCTGTTTTCTTTTTCTGTAACCAGGGTTCCCGTCGGTCCTTATAAACCACCAATTATCTCCGGTTTTATTGATTTACCCGAGGGCACCCGAATTTTTGGGCAGATTCATGCGGATGTTGAGGAAGTACGAACCGGTATGCGTTTAAGCATGGAAACCGGCGTCATTTGGACTGAAAAAGACGGGACAGAGGTTATCGGCTATTACTATGTACCCTGTGCGGCAGACAACGGAGGTAAAACTAATGCGTGATGTCTATATTCTTGGTATTGGTCAAACTATTTTTGGAAAACATGGCGATTTAACGGTAAACGACCTTGGTGCTGCCGCTACGATAGAAGCTGTCAAGGATGCCGGCATTTCTCCCAAAGAGTTTCAAACTGCTTATTGCGGAAGCATAAACAGTCCGCCAACAGTTGTCCAATCCTCCCTTATTCGCCTTGGTGTAGGAAATATCCCGATGTATACCGTTGAGAATGCATGCGCCAGCGGTTCCAGCGCCGTACATCTGCTGAATAAAGACATAGCTATGGGTGCCTGTGATGTGGGGATTGCTTTGGGTATTGAGTCGCTATCTGCTTTTAACAAAAAGTTTGGCAAGTCATTGATTGGCATAGAGGGGGACTTGGACGCTAAATTAGGACTCACAATGCCCGCTTTTTTTGCCATGCTGTGCAATCGGTTGATGGAGGAGCGTGGTGCAACACTTGAAGATATTTGTTATCCTTCCATCAAAAATCATAAGGCGGGGGTGACCAATCCATACTCGCAGTATAAAAAAGAATTTACCTTCCAGCAAATTATGGATTCTCCAATGATTGCAGACCCGATTACCGTATTGCAGTGCTGCCCTCAAAGCGATGGCGCTGCAGCTGTAATCCTCTGCTCTGAAGACTATTATAAAAAACATAATAATAAGCCTCACCGGGCATCGGTGAAAATCGCAGCTTCCGTCATTTCGGTCAGCTGTGCCCAGGATTCTTCCTATGATCCTCTGGCATTGGACGCGCTGATTAATGGCGCCAAAGAGGCATGTGAAACTGCCGGAGTTGACCCACAAAAAGATATAGATTTGGTTGAAATGCACGACGCGTTCTCTGGAGAAGAGTTGGCGGCCTATGAAACTCTAGGGCTGTGTAACCCCGGCGAAGGTATTTCTCTGGCGCATTCCGGTGATGTAGAGTTGGGTGGTCGCTGCCCGGTCAATCCAAGTGGAGGATTGCTTTCTATGGGACATCCTTTGGGCGCGTCCGGTGTTCGCGTTGTTATCGACGTTGCACGGCAACTTTGGGCAGAGGCGGGAAAAAATCAGGTAGAAGGGGCCAATGTCGGTATGGCTCAAATGCTGGGCGGTGTTCTTTCAGGTGTCGAATCTCCTGTAGTTGCCGGTATCCAGATACTTACTAAATAGATTAGGACAATAATCGAGCGGTTTTTATTAGCGAGTGTCCGCGGCAGTGATTCTTTTTGAACACCTTGGCTTTTTTTTGCTATAAAATGATAGTGAAAGGAGTATGTCATGCAAAAAATGATAAAGCCGAAAAGGTTTTGTGGTCGAGAATTTACTGTGGAAGAGCTTTCCCTGATCCAAGAAGTTGTTGGCACTTGTGGCGGCATCAGCCGGAGTGAGTTGGCGCACACAGTATGCGAACTATTGGACTGGAAGCGCGCTGGAGGTGGTCTCAAGTTTCGGGAATGTAGGGATCTGCTGGAACTTATGGAAGCCAAAGGAACCCTGAGCCTTCCGGAAAAAAGGAGAACCGGACACAATGTCCCCCAAAAGCGTATCGCAAAAGTTCCGTGCAAAGAGCCGTACAGCAGCCTTGCCGGTAGCGTGGAATCCTTTACGCCTTTGGAAGTACAGCGGGTCCAGAGCCGGGAGCAACGGGATCTTTTCATGGATCTTGTCAGCCGGTACCACTACCTGGGATATGCGATGCCTTTCGGGGCAAGGATTCAGTATCTGGTATATGTGAACCGGCCCCGGCGCGAAGTGGTAGGATGCCAGCAGTTTTCCAGCCCTGCCTGGCGGATGAAAGCAAGGGACCAATGGATAGGTTGGAGCGATTCGCAACGCGAGGCCGGCTTGCAGCAAGTGGTCAACAACAGCCGGTTTCTGGTCCTTGCACCTATCCGCAACTTAGCAAGCACGATACTCTCGTGCACTTTGCGTCAGTTGAAATCAGACTGGCCGCGGCAATACGGGATCGAACCGCTGCTGGTCGAGACCCTGGTGGACCGACAACGGTTTCACGGCGGCTGTTATCGGGCAGCAAATTGGATAGAACTGGGACAAACCACCGGTCGCGGACGCATGGATAAAACCAACAAACGACACGGTGCGGCGGTAAAGACTATACTGGTTTACCCACTGGTGAAAAATGCCACCCGCCGGCTCAACAACGAGAGGTAAAAAACAATGACCGCGGCATAATCCCGGATCGGGAGTACCGTTATTGGCGAATCACTACCTACCTATGCTTCCCGTTACAAAGCGTTACCTTGCGTTACCATTTTCCTTCGATCTGGCTAAGGTAACGATCTTTTATCTTCTGTAGTTTTCTTTCATGCAACCTTAAAAAGCAGCTATATGTTTCTATTAATTATGTTTATTGCAATTTCCATTTGACCATTAAAAAATGGCACGAATGTTGATTGGTCAACCTGCAAATTCATCCTTCAATCAACTCTGGTTGCGATAGACAGTAGAAATAAGGAGTGTGCTATGTGGCAGATGCTTTCATTTCTTCAAAAAAATCTGGTCTGGTCAATCCCCATATCCATGTCCATAGGCTTATTGTTTGGATATTTTTATGATGCCGACGTCTTAAAACAATTCATCATTCCTGTCACCTTTGTCATGGTTTACCCCATGATGGTGACGCTTAATGTAAAAACCATTTTAAAAGGCGAAGACTATAAACTTCAGATAGTTACACAAATATTCAATTTCGTTTTGATACCTATATTGGCATTTTATACCGGCAAGCTCTTTTTTTCAGGTGGGCCTGAAAAATATGGCCTGTGGGCGGTCGGCTTGTTTCTCATCGGGGTGCTGCCTACGTCCGGCATGACCATTTCCTGGACGGGTTTTGCAAAAGGAAACAAGGAAGCCGCCATCAAAATGGTGGTTTTCGGATTGGTTTTGGGTTCGTTGGCAGCACCGATTTACACCAAAGTTTTCATGGGTGCGACGATTGATGTGAATATAATACATATGTTCAAACAGATAGCCCTGTTTGTCTTCGTGCCGATGATCCTTGGTCTGCTTACACAGACCATTTTGATAAAAAAATACGGTCAATTGGCATGGAACGAGCGCATCAAACCTAAGTTTCCGCCATTTTCAGCATTGGGTGTCATCATGATCGCCTTTTTGGCCATGTCGCTCAAGGCCAAAAATATTATTTCCAACCCACAGGATATTCTAACCATACTTGTCCCTCTGACGGCCTTTTATCTAATTACATATATAGTGCTCTCCATTGTAGGCAGAATTTTCTTGAAACGTGAGGATGCAATAGCCATGGTTTTCGGGGTGGTCATGCGCGACCTGTCCATTGCTTTAGCAATTGCCATGACCGCTTTCGGAAAGCAGGGGCTCACCATTGCCTTGCTCATCGCCTTGGCATATGTCATCCAGATCCAGTCAGCGGCCTGGTATGTCAGCTTGGTTGAAAAAATCTTTGGCAGTTCCTCAATTCCATCAATGCCTCAGGTCGGCCAGTCAGCAAGTAACGAGGCGGCTACAAGCATCCAAATTCCATCCAAGTTGGAAAAAGCTGATGAAAGCATTGTTCCATCTTTTAAAAAAATTCTCTATGCAACCGACCTATCCGATACGGCACGCCATGCGGTTAGATATGCCTGCAGTATAGGTAACGGTTACGGTGCAACCGTTACTGTTCTCCATGTCATTCCAGATGTGCTCGAATTGTTTTCTAGTGAAGCAGGTATCGACGTGGCCTCGCACATGAGCAAGAAAGCATGGGCTGACTTTCACACCAATGGTATCGAAAAAGCCAAAGAGGCAATTCATGAACGTATTAGAGAGACAGCTCGAAAGGTAACCACAGAAATTCCATTTTGCCCTCTAACGGAGGACAATGTAGTTGTCAAAGTCGGTGAACCGGCTAAACAAATCGTGGCAACCTCTAAAGAAGGTAATTTTGATCTTATCATCATGGGGACGCACGGCCATGGGAAAATGGAGGAACGAATTATTGGGAGCACGGCCAGCGATGTTATTCGGATAAGTAATGTGCCGGTTATGGTGGTACGCCTGCCGGCAGAAACTGCAGGCAAGTGATATTTAAGGATTGCTTTAAAACTCTGCATGAAGCATCAGATTTACCTGTGTGAGGAGTGTTTAGAATGCAGAGATAGCGTGGCAGGCTATTTTACTATCCGCAGGTGGCTCTTCTCACGCCGCCATTGATCGAATACATCCAGGTGGGCCAGCAGATCCTTGCACTCCATGCGCAGCGTTCTTACCTGCCAGATACTACTGTCGGGCGAGATGCGCTCGCAGAAGATATCGAAAATGCTACCATGCCCGAAGGGATCCAAAGTTTTCAGGTAGTCGACCAGTTGTTCCACTGTGGGGAAGTAGTCGTTGATGTCGATGGGGCCGGCAACGATTTCCGCTGCCAGCGCCTTCAACCGGCGGTAGGTAGCGGGATTGGCGGCCACCGCACACCGTGTGGCTTCCAAGGCCTTTTCCCATCGCCTTTCGAGTTCCTCGACGGTAAAGGTGGGTTCCATGATGCCTCTCACGAGCGGTTCGCCACCGGTAGACCGGTTCACCGGTCCGGATCCGTTGTCAGACCGCTATTTGCGTGGATAGGGGTGTCTGTCTGCAGACAGACACCCACATAGATCTACATGGCTGTTTCCGGGTGAAAGACGTTTACTTCCTTGAGGTCCTCTCCCAGGTATTCGCGCTCGTTTGGTCCCAGAATTCCGAGTGACAGGCAGATCAGGGTCCATAGATGTACAACGGGGTAGTTTCCGCCGTAGTGCTCGCTAAGTTCGTGAATCTGAGCATGACAGTTGTGACAGCCGGCAATGCAGTAATCGGCCCCGGTGGCTTTGATCTGTTGGTCTTTGATCAGGCCAAACTGGAGACGTTGCTCCTTGAAGCCCGACTGAAGAAATCCGCCGCCGCCCCCGCAGCAGAAGTTGTTGGAGCGGTTGGGCTGCATGTCGATGAAATTCTCTTCACCTACGATGGATTTGACCACATAGCGCAGATCTTCGGCTATGGGATCGCCATAGCTTTTCCGAACAATCTGACACGGGTCTTGTACCGTGAATTTGATCTTCAGGTCCTTGTTCCAGTCTGAGTTGACCTTCAGTTTGCCTTCACGAATCCATTTGGCATAATATTCATAGATGTTTTTAACTTCGAAGTTGTGTTCAATGTTGAATTTTTTCAGTCCGGCCCGGACTGAGAATGTAACGTGCCCTCACTCGGTATTGAGAAACGTCTTGCACCCCAGCTTATCCGCCCGGTTGGCGGAGGTGGTGGTAATATGCTTCCAGGCATCGTTGTCGGCCAGAAACATGCAGTAGTTCTCTCCACCCCACCCATGACTGCCGTAAGTCCAGTTTACCCCAGCAAGGTGCAGGATTTTCCACAACGGAACCATTTCATCCGGTTCGGTGACCGGTTCGCGTGAATTCTGGTTCAGGAAAAATT
>DAOWNV010000319.1 GCA_030642405.1 Desulfosarcina sp. | reverse complement strand
GTGGATAATGTCATCAGGTTGTGAAGATCCACCATGGCTTGTTCGATTTTTCCCTGCCCGGCATGGCTTTGACTAAGCATGAAATGGGCGTCTGCTGTGGAAACTGAATTTGAATGTTCTTGCGTCAGACGACTGAAGGCCGATGCTGCATCCGAATATCGAGCCGCATGGAAATACGCCATGCCGATTTTGAATTTGGCCTTTTCAATTTTTGGGTTCTCCGGGAAAAAATAGATGAAACGATTGAATTCAATGATCGACTCCTCAAAAGCCTTGTCTTCGAACAGAGATTTGGCATAGTCGAATTGGAGGTCTGCATCAATGATCAGTTTGGCATATCCTATGGTGACTATTGCAGGGACAAAAACAAAGGAAAGACAAAAGACACTAAAAAACCGAAAGGGTACTCGGGAGAACATATTGCATTCCATCATTGGTTATTGCCACCAAAAGTCGTTATCTTCAACTGAATCCGGGCAGCGGATACCATTACGAGTCCATTTGGGTGGGCGGTTGTTCAATTCATCCCGACCACATCGAAGCAACCGATCACAGGCCATGATCCAGCCTATTAGGATACCGTGTTTTCGTGTGGCTTCCAACGCATAGGTGGAGCATGATGGGGTCATGGGGCAGCGGTCGCCATCCGCAGCTGATAAGAAGTCCTGAAACAGGTAGATAGGATCGGTAAGAATCGTATGGGATTCATTTTCTGTTTTCAGGATGGTCGTCGGTGGCCCGGCATGGGAAATTTCAACAAAAAGGATAGTGAATAAAATCAGGATAAAAAGCTTCATGGGACAAGTATATATGTAATAGTTGATGGGAAATAACATGTTTTCAGTGCCCATACGGAAACCGTCATTGTTGGGTGACTCGCAATACTTCTTCGATGGTCGTATTTCCACTCAGAACTTGTTCGATGCCGCTTTTACGCAATGTTTTCATATTTTTATTCAAAGCGTGTTGTTTGATCTGTGAAGCATCATGGGTTTTTAGTATGATGTTTTTTAATTCGTCGTCGAAAAGCATGATCTCGAAAATTCCGATCCGTCCCCGATAACCTGTGTTGAAACATTTTTCACAGCCTTTGGCCTGATAAATCGTATGGTTTTCGAGTTGATCCGGATAAATTCCGATACTATCGATGATCGCTTCCGGTGTGTATGCCTCTTTGCAATGGTCGCAGAGTACCCTTACCAGACGCTGAGCAATAACTGCCACAACGGAAGAAGAAATGAGAAAGGGTTCGACCCCGATATCCACCAGTCGTGTAATGGCGCCGGCCGAGTCATTTGTATGCAGTGTGGAAAATACGAGATGGCCTGTCAAGGCCGATTGAACAGCAATGGTAGCGGTTTCATTGTCACGGATTTCACCGATGAGGATGACATCCGGATCCTGACGGACGATGGACCTCAAGCCTCTGGCAAACGTGAGGTCGATCTTCGGATTAACCTGGATCTGACTGATTCCTTTAAGCTGGTATTCCACCGGATCTTCAATAGTGATGATGTTGATTTCCGGCTTGATGATGCTGGTGAGAACGGAATAGAGCGTGGTGGTTTTACCGCTTCCGGTCGGTCCTGTTACCAGAATAATGCCGTTGGGTTGGGTAACCAGTTGATTGAACAGAAGATGATCTTCAGCTGTCAGGCCCAGTTCCTTCAGGTTCAGGACCTCTTCAGATTTATTCAACAGTCGCATGACCACCCGTTCGCCGAATGTCGTAGGCAGTGTGGATACACGAACGTCAATATTCTGGCTGCCGATTTTAACTTCCAGTCGACCGTCTTGGGGGAGGCGTTTTTCGGCGATATTGAGTTTGGCCATCACTTTGATTCTCGAAATGAGGGCCGGTTGGATCCATTTGGGTGGGGTGAGCAGGTCATAGAGGATACCGTCAACCCGGTAGCGGACCTTGAAACTGTCCTGATATGGTTCGATGTGAATATCGCTGGCGCGTGCCTTGATGGATTGAGAGATGATGTGATTGACCAGTTTGATTATGGGCGCGTCGCTGGTATCTTCCAGCAGGTCAGCCGTGTCCTCGATTTCACTGATAATGGTACTGCCATCCTCTTCCATATTTTGAACCAACTGTTCCGCGGTTCCTTCGCTCATGTCGAAGAGAAGATTAATCGCTGAAAAAATGGCGTTTTTTGTTGAAAGGACAAGATTGTAGCCGGAAAAACCGATCATTTGGGAAAGGTCGTCTAACGGCTGGAAGGTGGTTGGATCATTGACGGCAATGATGTTGACCAAATCGTCAGGAAGAATGGGAGACTCTGATGTTGGGGTATTTTTCAATACCAGAGGAACCATGGCGTGCCTTTTCAAAAAGCCGATGGGTGCGCTGCACGTGCTGTCTTCCCCAAAAGTTTCCAGGGGCAGTTCCGGCCAAAAGGGGAGCTCGTACTGTTCACTCCAAGCGTCTAACAATTGGGTTTCCGTGATTATTTTTCGTTGCAGCAAAACACCGGTAACGCTGCCCCCTTTTTCGTCATGGCGTCGGACGGCTTCCGAATAGTCCTCGTCGGATACACCGAATTTGCTTTTGATGATCTCTTCAAACGATCTGTTCATTGTTTTTTATGAATAATGAGTGTTTCGATCATGCCCTGTTCGGACAATGTGTCCTGAACCGATTTTGCCATCGATTTGTCGGGAAAATCTCCAATTTGAATGCGGTACCATATTTTTCCGTTGACCTTTGTCTCGGCAATGTAAGCGTGATGCCCCATTTTTTTCAGTTTATCAACCGACTCGAGGGCCGTTATTTCGTCGGAGAATGACTGGACCTGAAGAAAATAACTTCCGGTTGGTTCAACGGTGGAGGATTCAACAGCGTTAATTGAGATGCTCATGACGTCCTCATAGTTTTCTTCTAAATATTTGTCAGAAACGATTTCAGCTGCTCCTGAAGGGTCAAGGTCAGCTGGAGCAGATGAACGTGATGGATCCAATGTCGTCTCATCTCCACCCTGGTACAATTTGATCTGCATTTCCCGCATCTCGTCCATATTATTCTTTTTTGAACTCAAAATAGTTTTTGCTTCTTCAGGGTTTTGGAT
>DAOWNV010000174.1 GCA_030642405.1 Desulfosarcina sp. | reverse complement strand
TGTCAGGATTCTCGATATGGAATAGGTTCTGAAGGACACAAAAAGAGGGGCAACCTGATGATCGGTCAACCCCTCATTAATATTAACACTTTTTGGTGGGCCGTGAAGGAATCGAACCTTCAACCTACTGATTAAGAGTCAGGTGCTCTACCTGGTTGAGCTAACGGCCCTTGCGTACTCCAAAACAAATGAGCCTAATAACAGCCGGAGTGATGCTTGTCAATTCGTTTTTCACCGGTTGACTAAAAGAATTGAACACCTTTTATCGGATTAACGAATTCCGGCGTTTACGTTCTCGTTTCCACACGTTTTTGAGCTTTCCTTTTTTTTGCCATTTTCGATCCGTTGTCGGTGGTTCTGCGTTGAGGTCCAAGAAATAGCTTCCCGGTGTTTTTGGTTTTTCCGGAATTTTGGTGGAACCAGGCTTCTTTGGTACATGGCGATCTTTGAGTAAAGGCGGGCCGTTGAAGCAACCGTGGGGAATGAAATTGGAAAGAAATAATTTTCCAAATTGTTTAATATCGGCGCCTTTTTGTAGCGTTTGAGCTGTATTTATTGTCAAAAGAACAGGATCTTCATCGATTCGTCGACCAAGCCTTGCAGCAAATTCCGTGTTATCGGTTAAAATGATATGGTCTTCTGAATCGCCGGTGATCAGACCTTTTTCATGGACGAAAGGATAGGCACGTTGACGAATCGGGTGATAAAGCAGTTTGGGTATCTTTATGGGAATTTGCGGTGAAAATAATGAGGAACGATCAACGGCACGTATCTTATTGCCTTCCATTTCTATCACCGGTGATGGTGCCGTATACAAAATCTCCCGAATGTGGCCCAAACGGACATGGCGCCATCCTTCCTCTTCACTCATCACTTTCAAAAGATTTTTGGTTTTCATGTATCCGTTTTCATCGGGAACCAGACCGAATTCATCCGGTTGTTTGCCAAGGACATAGGCGAGAAATTTAGATAGTTTCGATACAGATTGGCTGTGCTTCATCTTTTTCACCCGCGACATTTATATCATCAGTCTCATCTTTGTTTGTACTATCCATCCTTGACCCTACTGTTCCTGTCTGTTACTTTTCGCATCGTTGATAAAACAGTCGGTAATATCTATCCGGAAATGAGGGATTTTGGTCTATATCAAGGCTTGCGAAAAAATTTACCGGAGACATATGATTGATATTCCAAGGATTAAATTTTGAGCATAACGTATATATCGGGAAAATTATCCATTTCCGGATGGGCATCAGGTAAATAATGCGTAGAAAGGGTGTACCATAATGAACAAGAAAAGATCCACCGAATTATATCAAAGGGCTTTGTTGTCGATCCCAGGTGGTGTGAACAGTCCAGTCCGGGCATGCCGGTCAGTTGGTACCGACCCGATTTTCATACGTAGCGCCGATGGGTGTAGGTTGTTTGATGCCGACGGCAATGCATATATCGATTACGTAGGATCATGGGGACCGATGATCCTCGGCCATCGGCATCCATCCGTCATCAAGGCAATTTCGGAAGCTTTGGAGCATGGAACCAGTTATGGAGCGCCCACTGAACTGGAAATTGAATTGGCTGAACTGATTGTTCAACTCATTCCTTCAGTGGATATGGTGCGAATGGTAAACTCGGGAACTGAGGCAACCATGAGTGCTATCCGGCTGGCGAGAGGACATACCGGAAGGGATATGATTGTTAAGTTTGATGGGTGTTACCATGGGCATGTCGATGCACTGTTAGTGGAAGCGGGTTCTGGTGTGGCGACGCTTCAAATTCCAGGTAGTCCTGGAGTTCCTGCCGCCTTCGTGGAGCACACATTGTCGCTTCCCTATAACGACAGCGCTACAGTTCGAAAAGTGATGAAGGAAAAAGGAGAACAGATTGCCTGTATCATTGTTGAACCGGTAGCCGGAAATATGGGGTTGGTGTTGCCGGATGAAGTGTTTCTTGAGACTTTGCGTGAGGTGACGCAAGAGAGCGGTGCACTGCTTATTTTTGATGAAGTGATGAGCGGCTTTAGGGTGTCCCTTGGTGGCGCTCAAGAATACTATGGAATTACTCCGGATTTATCTTGTTTCGGAAAGATTATCGGTGGTGGGCTTCCGGTTGGAGCCTACGGAGGCCGCCGCGATATTTTGGAATTGATTACTCCCCAAAGGCCTGTTTATCAGGCTGGAACCCTATCTGGAAATCCATTGGCCATGGCTGCGGGCATAGCGACTTTGAAGCAGTTAAAGCAACCCGGCTTTTATAAAGGTTTGGAAGAAAAGGCGGAAAAACTCATCAATGGGTTGGACTCATTAGCGAAAAATGCGGGAATCCCTGTTTTCTGTGCCAGGGTCGGGGCAATGCTCGGCATGTTTTTTACCGATCGACCGGTGAAATGTTTTGCCGATGCCAAGAGTGCTGATCTCCAGCGGTTTTCAGCCTATTACAAGGGGATGCTGGAAAACGGAATCTACTTGGCGCCCTCCCAGTTTGAGGCATTTTTTATTTCTTCAGCCCATGGTGACAATGCTCTTGCAGACACGTTGCTTGCCGCAGAAAAAGTATTTGCTTCGCTTTAGGTTAAGTGCCTCTAAATGCAGTGTTAATACAGATTAAAAATTGATATTGTAGCAGACCCATGGTTCTTTAATGGCCTGTTGCTGAGCAAGCGAGTCTACAATGGGAGTTCCTTTGAAATAGTCGATGATCCCTTCGATACCGATACTTAGTGATGACCGTTGGGAAAGAGATAGATATACACCTATATCTTCATTCGAGTCCGGGGTTTGTGTAGTCGAGTTAATCAGAGCGTTGCTGAGACCAGAGGAATGTAGTGCACGGTAGTTAGTTTCACTGCAACCTACTAATAGGGTTGCCATCCCAATAATTGCGAAGAAAATTAATTGTTTCATTTTTTGAACTTTCTTTTTTGATGGCCATGTAGTCTGTTAACTTTTGTGCACTTTTTACTGTTAGGTGGTTGAAAAAAGATACGGAATAGTTGCTGGTTTACTTATTATGCCTGATGTATTTAGGGGTTAATGAGTTCAATTTTTGTTGTTACCGTCATCGATTCGTCTGCGACCGTCAATTTGCAAGGTTTGTTTGGCAGACTGGAACCAGGTCAATGGTGCAATGACCTTGAAAACGACCATTTTGCTTATTGGTGATAAACCCTATACGTGTATCCATGCTTTTTTTGGGGTGGCTTGTATCGGTACTATAGTAGGTCATGTTCAAGATGCTTCCGGTCTTGAGTTTGGGCAGCAAGTTGGAACTTTTTTTGACTAACATAAACAGTGGGTTGGAATCACTGCGCCAAATTTTGAACTGATAAAGGGGGCGAGGTTTATCTATAGAGAATTCAACACTGTAAAAGCCTTTGGGAATTGTTGACCCTTTTAGTTGCTTTACCGTGTTTGTTTCCAATTCGAGAGCAGCCATTGTCTTTCCTCCGAGGTAGCGTCTTATTGTCGAAAGTGTTTAATGACTGCTGCAAGCAGCAATTTTGATGCCAATATTGGATTTAAAAAAGATCGGGGTTGGATCAGGCACTATTCCGGATGTCATACCGGGTGATCAGCCGTGATAGATAGGTTCGTTGAATATCCATGATTTTTGCAGCCTTGCTTCTATTGCCATCGGTATTTCTCAAGTTGAGCAGAATGAACTCCTTTTTAAATTCATTGAGGGCTTCATCAAGGGTAAGGCCGACTCGAAGACCGGAAATTTTTGGTCTGTTAGAGGTGATGGGTAGGTCGTCCGGTACAATGGTTTGTCCGTCACCCATGACCACTGCCCGTTCAATGGCATTTCTCAATTCACGGATGTTTCCGGGCCAGTTGTACTGCGACATTTTTTCCATAGCTGCTTCTGAAATGGTAATGTTCAACATGCCGGTCTCTTTTTTAAAAAGGTCAAGAAAGTAAACGATGAGGGCAGGTACATCTTCTATGCGCTCCCTTAAAGGTGGCATTTTGAGCTCTACCACATTGAGCCGGTAAAACAGGTCCTCTCTAAATCGTCCTTCTTCGACTTCTTTTTTCAATTTTTTATTGGTGGCCGAAAGTACACGTACATCCACAGTTATAGGAGTGTTGCCACCAACCCGGTAAAATATGCCTTCTTGAAGAACGCGGAGCAGTTTTGCCTGAATAGTGGGTGCCATTTCTCCGATTTCATCAAGAAAAAGAGTTCCTTCGTGAGCGGTTTCAAATTTTCCTGCTTTTCGTCCGGTTGCACCTGTAAATGCGCCTTTCTCATAACCGAACAATTCAGATTCCAGAAGAGTTTCAGGAAGGGCAGCACAGTTCAGCACCACAAGTGGCTTTTTTTTTCGCGGGCTTTCCTGGTGGATTAGCCTTGCAAGCAGTTCTTTCCCTGTTCCACTTTCCCCTAAAATCAGTGCGGTTGTTTTGCTGCGGGCGAGCTTTTGGGAGTCTTCAAGAATTTTTTTCAAAACCCTGCTTTTTCCGATGATCTGATGTTTCTCGCCCAATTCTTTTTTCAAATCAAAGTTTTGCTGGCGAACCTCTTCAAGGTTACGTGCGCTACCGATGGCCAGGGCAGCAAGACCGGAGAATTCTTCAAGCACGGCCATATCCTCTTGTGTAAACTGGGTGGTGTCTTTTTTATTGATGACCTGGACTACACCGATGATGTCTCGGTTGATGGTGAGGGGGACACAAGCCATTGAGCGAGTATCAAAATTGATGCTGTCACTTATTTTGCGGTTCCAGCGGGGGTCTTGCTGCGCATCGGAAATAAGTAGGGGCTGTCCTGTTTTTGCTACATGACCGGAGATTCCTTCGCCAATTCTTACCCTAAATTCCTTTACCGCGTTACTTTTGGCACCTGTGGCAACTTTGAAATACAGTGATTTTGTTTTGGGATCCAAAAGAAGTAAAGAGGCAGCCTCTGCGCCTACAATGCTGGTGGCGGATTCAATGATTAATTGAAGAAGTTTATCCAGATCCTGGACGGAAGAAACCCAGGATGAGATGGCCTTGAACTGATCAATGGGTGCTTTCATATCCGACACGTTTGTTCTCATAACATATTGGTCTCTCAATAAAAAATTTACACAGATGCAATTGCATCTACTATTTTGGCTATGGTTTCACCACTGGGGTGTTTAATAAAAACGCCTTGATTCGATTCCATAGCCAAGCTGGCAAAAGGGTTATCGGCCACATTGATATCAATCATTAGCCCTCCATTGTCGAAAACTATCTTGGCGATGTGATTCGGTAGTGTCGTAGCTCCCGTAGTCCCTACGGTGATCAGTAAATCGGTGTGTTTTGTCGTATCGATGGCGCTGTTGAATCGAAAATAGCGTTTGTTATAAGTTTTGTCGAACCACAGCACATGAGGTCGAAGCCAGGCACCACAAGTTGGGCACACCAGAAGATTTCGGCCTGTTTCGTCCAAGGTTTCCCCTTTTTGTTTTATCATTTGCCGGGGCAGCTTGAGATTCCACAGCAATTCGTATACAACAATCATTAACTCATTTTGTCGTTATTCTAAATCTGAGCAAAGGAAGCGTGCTCTCAATGATATTACCGGAAAACAATCGAATTCCAGCGAAGGTGGAAAACATCCACCTTATTGCCGTCTGTGGAACAGCAATGGGAGCGCTTGCCTGTATGTTAAAAGATATGGGGCACCGGGTGACCGGTTCCGATAACCATGTCTACCCCCCCATGAGCTCCTTTCTTGAAAAAAAAGGCGTTATCATCAAGGTCGGGTTTAATCAAGCTCACCTTTCTCACCGACCGGATTTGGTTGTGGTGGGTAATGCTGTTTCAAAAAACAATGCGGAAGTGATCGCTGCAGCGGAGATGGGGCTTTGCTATTGTTCGATGCCCCAGGCGGTCAATCATTTTGCAGCTGGCGGGAAACGTCAGATACTGGTTGCCGGAACACACGGGAAGACGACAACATCATCAATGATTGCCTGGCTTCTTTTTTCCGCTGATCGGGATCCCTCGTTCATTATAGGGGGTATCTTGTCCAATTTTAGCAGCAACTACCGTACAGGGGCAGGGGATTGTATGGTGATCGAGGCCGATGAGTATGACACCGCCTTTTTCGACAAGGGCCCTAAGTTTCTCCACTATACACCCAATGCAGCTGTTTTGACCAGTATTGAATTCGATCATGCAGATATCTATCGCGATATAGATCATGTCCGAACT
>DAOWNV010000150.1 GCA_030642405.1 Desulfosarcina sp. | reverse complement strand
TCGATTTCATCGGCTAATGATAAAATGCGTTCTTTTCCGAATTCGGCGATCACCGTATTTTTCCGTGAAACAGCCTGGTCCGCCACGTTGACACCTCCTGCCGTCTCCAGCACAAAAATGGCCATGGCGCTTGGGGTAAATGTTCGCATGCGATCGTGAATCGCTTCGAAATAGACCCGTTTCTTCCGGTCAACGGCTGTCGTCTTTTTTTTGATGCGATCAACGGTCTGCATGAACGTGGTAGTCATCTGCCGGGAAGACGGTTCACAACCGCTGAGCTTCCCCAGAATCTTCCAGTAGACAAACAACTGATCCACGGTCTTCGGCTGCAAGGAGACGACCGTTATTCCCTGGGCCTCCAATCGGCTGACCAGTTGCCGGTACCCTCTGTCGATCATTGGACGGATAATGATCAGATCCGGGCGGTCGGATAAAAACTTTTCCAAACCGTCGTGATAGGAGTAGACCGTCTTTTTTTTTGCTTCCAGAGGCCAATCTTCATGGGGAGAGACCCCGATAATTCGCTTGCCTGCTCCCAAGGAAAAAAGATTTTCCGTATGGGCACCATACAATGAAATGATCCGTTCAAAGGATTGTCGGGTGGAAATCCGCCTGCCCATGGAATCGGTGATCCATTCCCCATTGCAGGACAACTCAGCGAAACCGGGGCATGCACCCGATACCGTCATTACAACCACTACAATTGTTGCAGCGATCCAGCGCTGAATCATCGATCCACCTCTTTTTGGTAAGCCACCTGAAGGGCCCCGGAAAAAGGGTTGTGCTCCACCTTGGCTTGGACATGAAAAACCTCCCGGAGCATTTTTGCCGTTAACACCTCCTCCAATTTTCCACTGGCATACACCCCGCCGTTTCGCATACAGATCATCCGGTCACAATACATGGCAGCCAGGTTTATGTCCTGCATCACGGAGATGACCAATGCGCCTTGGGCAACCCTGGCAGCTGCCAGGTTCAACATGCTGATGGTGTGTTGCATATCCAGATTGGAAGTGGCTTCATCCAATAAAAGAACGGATGTATCCTGAGCAAGACTTCTTGCAAAGACGACACGCTGGCGTTCACCGCCGCTAAGTTGATTGACGAACCGATTGACGAAACCCGCAAGACCGGTTTTTTTGATAACGCTTTCCACAATGGACAAATCGTTGCCGTTAGGACGGGCGAATCTGGGAATATGGGGGTAGCGCCCCATCATCACGATCTCTTTGCAGGTATAGGGAAAATTGATGAAAAAGTCCTGAGGAACCAGGGAGATGATTCGGGAAAGTTCCTTTGGCGAGTGGTCGGTCATGGAACTGCCGTTCATTTGGATCGCCCCTTGATCGGGTTTTAGATGGCCGCCCAACAGATCGATGAGGGTGGTCTTGCCGCAGCCGTTTGGACCGATGACGCCATAAAAGCATCCGTCCTCAAAGGTCAAACTCAAATTTTCGAGAACTCGCTTTTCACCGTATGCAAATCCGATACGATCCAATCTATACATGGCCGAACCTATCCATCTCGCAGCATCTGGCGTTTACGGAAAATGTAACAAAAAAACGGCCCGCCGATCAGGGCGGTAATCACACCGATGGGGATTTCCCTGGGCAAAACGACACGGGTCACCGTGTCCGCACACAAAAGCAAAAGACTGCCGACCAGGGCCGAAACCGGAATCAGCCGCCGGTTGTCCGGACCGGTGACGAACCGCACCATATGCGGCACCAGCAACCCCACAAAGCCGATGATCCCGGATACGGCGACACATACGGCGGATACAAGTGAGGCCGTTATCAAAAGAATCAGCGAAACCTTTCGCGGCGAAATCCCCAAAGACCCCGCCGTACGCCCTCCCAATGCCAGTAGATTGAGATCCCGACTGAAAAAAAGAAACACCATGAGCCCCAATCCCAGGGATAAAGTAACCAGACCGGCTTCTGCCCAGGTTTTGGAGGTAAAGCTACCCATCAACCAAAAGATTATGATGCTGACCTCTTCATCGGCAAGATACTTGATGAAGCTGACCCCCGCAGACAGGATTGCCGCAACGATAATCCCGGAAAGAATCAGGCTTCCAGACGAAAAATCCCCGCCGCCGGCAGTCAAATAGATCACCACCATGAGAGTAGCCAGAGCGCCGGCAAAGGCGAATACCGACACCGACCAGAGGCCCAGAAAAGTAAAATTGAACAACAGAGCAAGGGAGGCACCGAAAGCGGCTCCGGCGGATACACCCAGTGTGTATGGATCCGCCAATGGATTGAGAAGAATCCCCTGAAACACGGCACCGGAAACTGCCAGCCCGGCACCCACCAATGCGGATGTAAGGATACGCGGCAACCGAACATCGAGAACCACAACCGGCTGCAATTCATCCAGGTGTGAGATCAGGTTTTGCGCTCCGGTCAACTTTGCCGCAACAATTTTTATCACATCCGTAAAAGCGATGGTTACAAAACCGGACCCGGTGGAAAGAACAATTGCCGCCAACAATGGAACAGATAACCCAAAAACGATCCAGCCCAGAGGCAGGCGTTTGGTTTGCTGAATCCAAGACTCTGTTTTTTTTTTCGGGACCATTTTATATTTCACCTTTTCATTTGATCCGAGGTCCTCCAATACGGTCATCACTTTGAACCCCTGTTCTTTAATCAGGTTCTTCCACCTTTTGACCTCCGAAAAAAAAAGCCCTTTGGATGTTGAATTCATCCAAAGGGCTGCACCAGTTTTCTAACCCTTTTATACCTTCGTCGCAACTTCTACTTTCCACCCGGAAGTATTGCTGTTTCATTTCAGGCAGGTCTTCTGGCTCCCCCGCCCTGACAGCGACCTTCCCATTCCGATAAATAGAAACAGTGGCAACAAATGCTGAAAGGGTTCCTTTGTAAAAAAAGGGACGGAGTTACAGCGGCTGGACCGCTCCCGGTTTGAACGGGATTCCCTATTAAGCCGACTTCGGCACCTTAGGTGCGAGGATTACAAGAGATTGTTGTGATTGTCAATGATTCTCCCAATGCAATTTTTCTTGACTTCGTAAATCCTAATCTTTTATAGTGCGGACTCGTTCAGGTGCTCATCAAGAGCTTAAAAGGGAACCCTGTGAGAATCAGGGATGGACCCGCCGCTGTGATCGGGGACGAAAGCTGCAGCAAGCCACTGGTAAAAAAACCGGGAAGGTGCAGCCGGTAGGATGACCCCGGAAGTCAGAAGACCTGCCTGAGCAATAAAGAGCAATAAAGTGAGGTCGAAACCGCGTGGACGGCTAGAAGCCTTTTCTTCTATCTGAGGATAAAAAAGGGATATCCTGGGTCGTGTTTACACGGTTCGGGTTTTTTTGTTGGTAACCAACATTCCCGAAACATCCCAATTTACTGATTGTTGGCGGTTCAGGAGGCCGGTACATGCACAAAAAAATCCGCAGGATACTTTTTCTTTTCATTGTTTTCCTGTTTCTTATAGAACCGTTTGCGATAAGCAGTGAAACCGAAAAAAGGATTGAACGACCAGTACGCCAGGCCATCGACACACGGCAAGCAACCCAAAAAGCCCAGGCAAAATGGCGTGACGACCGCGAAAGGTTGAAGGAAAAATATGAACGACTTGAAGTGGAAAACAAGCACCTTGAGCAACAAGTCGGAGAACTGAATCATCAAGTGGAAGCAACACAAAAACGGATCGCTAAAAAAGAGAAACAATTGGCCGATATCGAACAGATGTCAAGCCAGATCGGGCCATTTGTACTTGATTTGATTACGGAGTTAAAATCCGGCCTCTCCACGGGCTATCCCTTTCTTATGGCGGAAAGAACCCAACGGATCGAAAAACTGGACCGTCTTGCCCACGACCCCGACGTTCCCCTCAGCGAAAAATACCGAAAAGTGATGGAAGCGTTGTTGATTGAAACGGAATACGGGTTCACCATCGAAACCTATCAGGAAACCATTCCCATGGAAGGCCAAACCCTGTTGGCGGACATCTTCCGGTTGGGACGCATAAACCTTTTTTACCAGAGCCTGGACCAAAAGCACTGCGGGTTTTACAATGTCGCCACCGGCACATGGGAAGCCCTTTTGCAAAAGAACAACCTGGCGATCCGATCGGCCGTCGATATTGCTGCCAAGCGAAAACCGGTGGAATTGCTCACCCTGCCGATGGGAAGGCTGGTGTCCCAATGAAATACCCATGGAATCAGCCCAACCGTTTGGATATGCGCTTTCAAACTACGATTTCGTTGTTTCTTCTCTTCTGGCTCCTATCTCCCATCGTACATGCCCAGGATATGAGGGCCCTGCAAGTTCAGGCACGCGAAACCAGGCAGGGCTTGATCGAAAATGCTTTGAAAGAGAAGGCCGATGCCGAAAAAGCGGCTGCGCAAAGCCGTGAACAAATCATGCAGGCACGAAAATCGCTGGAAAAAGCCATTACCGCTCTTGAATCGGCTAACACCCGGTTGGAAAAAGAGAGTAAAATATTATTGAAAAAAGACCGGGTTCTTAACCAGCAAGAGACCCAACTCACCGAAAAGCTAAAACAAACCGACAGGATGATCGATGAACTAGTCGGGGCCATCCGGGTCAGCGCCAAGGATGTGGACGGATTGATCATCCAGAACCCGCAAACCGTAATGGACGAAAATCCCGTCAACTTTCTGGACTCGGTTGCGCAGCAAAGTCATTTCCCCGACATGGACGATGTCAGGGCATTGGCCCAGGGGCTGTTGGACCAGATCGCCATGACCGGCCAGGTATCCATCCACCAAAGTACCATTATTGACCGGACCGGCAGGGAAAGTATAGTCGACACTCTATTTTTAGGCCCGTTTACAGCTATCTATCGGATCGGCGATGAAGTCGGGTTTTGCAACTATTCCGAGAGCGGGAAAAAACTCTATGCTCTCTCCCGCCTACCGTCGGGCCGCATGCAAAAACAGATTGCCCGTTATCTTTCGGGAAAAAGCGAAGCCGTACCCATGGACATTTCCCGGGGCGGAGCGTTGCGGCAACTAACCCATGAGCTCATCCTTTGGAAACAGATTCCCAAAGGCGGCCCGATTGTCTGGCCCATCCTGATACTTTTGGTTGCAGGAGTATTAATCGTTATCGAAAGGGTGATCTTCCTGCTACGCAGACATTTAGATGCCGATCACCTCACCCACAGAATCGAAAAATGGTCCGCCGAGAACAATTGGCAACAGTGCGAAAAGGAATGCAAACGGTACAAGAAAAAACCAGTGGCCCGAGTACTCAGCGCCGGGCTGGATTGTCGTCACATGCAACGTGAAGAGATGGAAAACGCCCTTCAGGAAGCCATCTTGAAAGAGATCCCCCCCATGGAACGGTTCTTGTCCACCTTGGGAATGCTGGCCGCCATCGCCCCTCTGCTGGGGCTGCTGGGAACAGTCACCGGTATGATCGACACCTTTCACGTCATCACCCTGCACGGAACCGGGGACCCACGGCTGATGTCCGGCGGAATTTCTGAAGCTCTCGTCACCACCATGCTTGGCCTTTCGGTGGCCATCCCCCTGATGCTTTCCCAGACGCTTCTCAACCGTGCCGTAGAAAAAAACATCGGGGAAATGGAGGAAAAAGCGGTGACCCTGGTCAACATTATCCACAAAAACCGAGAAGCAAAATGATGGATCTGTTGATCGTAAACTACCTTCGGATGGAAGCTTACATTGATGCCGGTGGAATCGCCATGGTGCCACTGGCCGCCGTCAGCCTTGTCATGTGGTTGCTGATCGTGGAACGGGCCCTGTTTTTTCGTCGTCTGCACCGGAAAAACATGCCCCTTGCAAAAGCCCTGGACCATATTCGCGATAACCGACTGCCCGACCCTAACATTTATCGGGGGGCCGTCTCTTTGCTGGTGGCACGGTTTTTACAGCGTCGCAGCAATGACCGGCTACTGGACCGATTCATCCTGGATGAAACGGTATTGACCCTTAACCGATCGCTGAACGACCACTTGGCTCTGATCGGAGCACTGGCGGCTATAGCACCTCTGTTAGGGTTATTGGGAACGGTCACGGGAATGATCGGCACCTTTGATATCCTCTCGACCTTCGGGACGGGAAATGCCAAAGGAATGGCCGGCGGAATATCCGAGGCACTGATCACTACGCAAACCGGCCTTTTGGTAGCCATTCCAGGTTTGTACATGAAAGGCTTTTTGGAACGGCGAGTCCAAAACTTGAAACAACGTGTGGCCGGGGCGGGATATTACTTGAGGAGACAGATTTGAACAGTGATGAGTGATGATCACTGATCAGAAAAACAGTGAACAGTGAACCCAATGAACCCTAAATTCTTTTCAGGAATAGAACCATGCTGAACATCTCCGCTGCACGCCGCAAGAATCGTTCGACAACGGAACTGAACATCGCTCCATTGATTGATATGGTTTTTATCCTGTTGATTTTTTTTCTGGTCACCGCCTCTTTCGTGAAAGAGACGGGAATCGATGTAAGTCGACCCACGGCGTCCACGGCGGTAGTGCAAAACAAGGCGACGATCTTGATTGCTATCGATCAAAGAAACCGCATCTTCATGGACCACCGGGAAATCGACCCCCGCGCCGTTCGGGCCAATGTAGAACGCGCTCTGGCGGAAAACCCGGAGGGAGCCATCGTTGTGGTTGCCGACAAGGCCAGCACTACAGGAACAGCAATTCAGGTCATGGACGGATGCCGTATGGCCGGGGCACAAAATGTCTCTTTGGCCGCCAGCGTGCCCCAGGGCGGGTAATTGAGAGAATAACGGACCATGTCAGCAAGAACCAAACCACATGACTACTTTACCATCCTCACCCGGCGCACCTGGATCACCTGGCTCTTGGCCGGACTATTGGCCGGCGGTTTGAATCTGGCCATGTTCCTGTTTTTGCCCCACATGGTCGATCCT